>JAJQGP010000035.1 GCA_021200475.1 Lachnospiraceae bacterium | reverse complement strand
AGGTGCAGTTCTCGGAGATGGAGCGGGCTTCTTCCTGCGCTAATGAGGACATGATCGTGAGCATCAGCTCGCCCTTGCCGTCAAAAGTCCAGATGTTTTCCTTTTCGAAGTAACATTCCACACCCTTATCCTTCAGCTCACGGATGGTCGTGAGACTGTCCACAGTGTTACGAGCAAACCGGCTGACGGATTTCGTGACGATGAGGTCTATTTTGCCCGTCCAGGGCATCGGCGACCATCTCCTGAAAACCTAACCTGTGACGTGTCGATGTGCCCGTGATTCCTTCGTCTGCATACACCTTGACGAATTCCCAGTCCTCCCGTCCGGTGATGTAGCCCGTGTAGTAATCAATCTGCGCCTCGTAGCTGTTCTGCTGGTCTTCATGGTCAGTGGAGACACGTGCATAAGCCGCAACCCTGCGTTTTCTCTGCTCGTTGATGGGAGCGGATGTGAACTGCTGGCGGGTAGCAGGAATCGTGATGACGTTCTTATTCTTTGCCATGGCTCTTAACCTCCTTCATGACTTCGCTCATGTGGTCTTTCCACTCCTGCGTGTGCTTAACTCCGCGCTTCTTGGGCTTCATCCATTTTTTCGTGACCGCCCTGCCGTCAGCGAGATGGAATACTGCCTGCCGTTCCGGATTGCCGGAAGGCTCGATGCGGACGACCTGCTCTTTGAAGATGCTCTCGTCAAATTCCGGGATGTCCAGGACTTCGCAAATCATCTGCTTTAAGAATGTCTCCGGCACCTTGCACTTATTCCCACAGGTAGAATCGTGGCCGCAGTGCCAGTAGGTAGCGTCGGTGCCGTCAGCGTAGGTCTTGGACTGCCGCCTGAAACTGCCGCCGCAGACAGGGCAGCGCAGGAATCCGGTGAATGGGTTCTTGACCTTGTTGTTGTTCTGCCCCAGGTGCATCTTTCCCCATTCATCCCGCCGTTCTTTTGTCCAGCAGTCCACTTTTGCCGTGGATTTGAACTTGTAGGTGTAGGAAATACGAAGCTGTATATGTGCAACTACGGGAATACAATGGCTGATAAGGCTTCCAGGGGGTTCACGCTTTCCTGGAGTGAATGACCGCGCATTTAAAGATTTCCGATCTGTTCTTTCTATACCAATGCTGCTAGCAGGAAGAGCAGGGGGAAGTGCTGGGAAAATTACACAATATATTGCTTTCATTTACAGGGGCGCCCCATAGCCGGGCTGCCCCTTATTCTGTGTCAGAACCACATGGCTCAGAACATGCAGGAAATCTGTTGCAGCCGATTGACTTTTGCATCAGCCGCCTATATAATTTTTGTCAGTATCACAGGATACGAAATTTGTCAAACCACAAGGAGGACGCGTATGAAAAGGAAATTATTATTCCTGCTGGCATCAGCCATGCTGATTGCCGCACCAGTACATGGAATGGCGGAAGAAGAAGCAGTCATTACCGAAGAGGGTTACGAAGCCTTAACGGAAATTACTGAACAGAAGGGGAAACGGACAGCAGTGAAGCGTATGATGAAGGATTCCTGGTGTCTGTTGAAGAAACAACGGATCCAGGTGAAACTTCTGACGAACCGGCTGCTGCCAGCACGGCGACGAGCGGGACATGTGGAGAAAACCTGACCTGGAAGCTTGATTCCAGCGGTACACTTACTATCAGTGGCAGCGAAAATATGTATAACTATGAGGATACATACGATGAAGCTGAATGAAAGTAGTCACGAACACTCCCTCGGCGGACAGCACTTCCCAGATAAAAAAGGCGGTATTCGAAAAGGGGGTAACATCCGTCGGAGCTACTGCATTTTACGGGTGCGAAAATCTTACCAGCATATCTTTTGCTGACAGTATCATTTCTATTGGAGATAATGCATTTGCAGAATGTACCATCCTTACATCTGTCACGCTTCCAGAGTCCCTGGATTACATGGGTTTTGGCGTATTTGCAGGCACTGGATTGACCAGTATTGCAATTCCCGATTCTGTAACGTCCATGGGCTATAATGTATTCGGAAATTGCGAAAATCTGTCCCAGGTTTCATGGGGAAGCAGCCTGACATCTATTCCTTACCTTACTTTTTATGGCTGCAGCAATTTGACAAACTTTACCGTGCCTTCTCATGTACAAACGATTGAAGGCAATGCCTTTGAATATGCAGGATTGACGAATATTACTTTCAGCAGTTCTTTGGTCGATATCGGTAATGGTGCATTTACAGGGACTCCCTTGCTGGATTCATTAAGTGCGCAGGGAGATTTTGCGGTAGTCGATCATATCCTGATAAAATACAATGGAGATGGCGGGGCTGTAACCATACCGGATAATGTTGTCAATATTGCAGGCGGGGCATTTTATGGATGTTCGCTTAGCAGCATTGTTATTCCAGAAGGAGTAACAGTTATCGGGGAATATGCATTTTATATGACCGGCCTGACAAGCGTAACCATTCCTAAAACTGTGACAAGCATAGGGAATACTGCATTAGGTTACGAATTTTTCGAAGGTGCAAGCGGAAAAGGACCTGAACCCGTAGAATTTACCATTTATGGTTATACAGGCACAGCAGCAGAAACATATGCGGCAACAAGTAATAAATTTACCTTTGTTGCCCTTGATAGTTCAGCCGTCACGCTTGAAGCATGTAAGATTTCCAGCCTTACGAACGCAGCAAAAGGCATCAAGATCAAGTGGAGCAAGGTATCAGGTGCGTCCGGCTATATTATTTACCGTAAAACCGCCACGGGCAGCTACACAAAGGTCAAGACGATTAAGAGCGGCTCAACAGTAAGTTATACGGACAAGAAAGTGGCCAGCCAGAACGGGACGGTTTATACGTATAAGGTCATCCCGTATTCCGGAAGCACAAAGGGATCCGGTATGGAAGTGACGACCGCCCGCCTGGCCGGGACTGCGCTTGCCAGCGTAAAAAATTCCGCTGCAGGCAAGGCGAAAGTGAAGTGGACGGCCGTGTCCGGCGTGATCGGTTACCAGATCCAGTATTCAACCGACAAGTCATTCGGGACTTATAAGACAAAGAACGTTTCTGGGTCATCAAAGAAAGCAAAGACATTAAGCGGCCTTGCAAAGGGCAGCACTTATTACGTCCGGATCCGGACTTACAAAACGGTGGATGGCACGAAATACTATTCTGCGTGGAGCAGCAAATTGAACGTAACGATTACGAAGTAATCGCACAGCCCCGGGCGTCATAGCCCGGGGTTTTTCAACTTCTTCCAGCAGGTTGTTTTGCCATGTTTTCGTTGCATCTGCCTCTGGTTTGTGGCATACTTAACGCAGGGACAGCCATACACGGGCAGCCTTGAGCAAAGGAGGAACTGGCATGATATCTTACAAAATTTTATTTGAAGGTATTGAGATTGGCATCCTGGACACCGATACAGAAAAGATAATGCACCGGTATACACACGATGAGGCAGGACTTAACGAGATGAAGGAAAAAGGGTTTGAGCCGTTCCGCTTCATGGATTTTTATAAAGATACAGGATGGACAAAACCGATCCCTTTTTTTGAGAACAGGATCCGCAACTGCAGGAAGTTTAAGGAAAACCCGAAAGTGATCGGGTATCATACGGATCCATTCCGGCTGGTACTGATCGAGGAGTGAAGGAGGCCATTATGCAACTGACTTGCGTACAAAAATATGATAAGAAGGATCTAAGAAGGATTACACTGCCGGACGGGCTTGCGGGATATACGGTTCTTTCAAAATATGTCCTGTATGGTTACCCGGTACTGCGGTTCTGGACGGAAAAGGAGATAAACGATCTTCCGGATAACAGGGATCTCCAGAGACATATATTAAGCTCAGCCATACAGATAGAAGACAGATGCTGCAGCATTCTGCCTGCCCTGGCAGAATACGCGGGGATTACGGATGCATTCGAGATCGTCCGGGTTGATAAGGGGAAATACTGTATCTGCCCAGAGAAAACCGCCAGGGAAATCCGGAATGTCAGTTTATAAGGAAGAAACAACACAGAATGCAGGGAGAGGGTATTTTGGGAAAACAAAGGTCATCATTAGAGCAGATTGCATTCGAATTTAAGGTCCTGCAGGTACATACACGCCTGCGCATGATGGAACCAGGGGAAATTGAGGAGAAGAGGAAACGGATCCTTGCGGAAACCAGGAATACTGTAGCAAAAGCCAGCCGGATCAGCAACGTGGCGCATAAAAGGCAGACAGAAAAAACACTGCTTGATACAGTATCCCATTCATAGGCTTTCCGGCAGGGGATTATATATAAGGAGAAGAACCGGGTACTGGAGTCATCCATATTTGCCGGAATTTTCCTGCTTATGCTTTGTGCCGCTTTCCTCCTGCTGCATATATGTCTCGGGATACCTGTATTTTTACTGATACCCGCAGCTTTATGTTTTGCCGCTATTGACTGGCTGAACTCCAGAATGAATCATGCGCGCGATAACCCGCAGCATCGATGCCAGGTCTATCACCATCAATCCCCATAAGAGGATTTTCCAGACAGAGATTCCTTTTTGCACGATTGGACGCAGTGCGCTTTCGTCTCCGATGGATGCCGCGTAATCGCGGTTGACGACGCGGGCGTTCAGATACATATAAAGCACATGCTTTGCAGCACGGCGCAGTGCCTGCTGGAAGCTGTTGGATTCCGTTTCGTATTGGAAGGTACCGCCGTACCCGTCCATCCAGAGGTCGCCGCCCGCGCGGAGCATCTGGTCGCCGTTCATGTAGGAATGGTGATCGCTGTAGTCCGTGATAACCGCTCCCTGGAAGTTCCATTCATTTCGCAGAATTCCGGTCAGCAGTGCTTCACTGCCTCCGCTCCAGACGGCTCCCAGACGATTGTAGGAAGTCATGATTCCGGTCGCGCCATAGTCTTCGATCGCGATCTGGAAAGGAGTAAGATACAGTTCGCGCAGGGTTTGCTCTGTCATCCAGGTATAGACGCCATCGCGGTAGACATCTGCTTCCTGGTCATTGCAGATAAAATGCTTGATGTAGCAGTAGCAACCTGCTTCGAGGGATCCGGCTACGAGATTGCCGCAGAATTCGCCGGTGAGCAGACTGTCTTCGGAAAAATATTCGTAGTTTCGCCCGCCCAACGGCGTGCGATGGAGATTCGCGGTGGGAGCGTACCAGCCGCTGATCCCGGATTGCAGGGCTTCTGTGCCGATGGCACGGCCCATCTGGTGTGCGAGGTCTGTATTCCAGGATTGCGCAAGCGTACTCTCACTGGAGAATCCGGTGCCGGTATCAGAACCGATAAATCCGCCGATCTGGGAAGGGCCATCAAGTTCCCTGGCGGCTTCTTTTCCGACACTTTTCAAAGCGGCTGTATGGGAATAGGCGTGTGTGACAAGCTCGGTCATTTCACCGATCGTCAGCTGGTCGAGCAAATCTTCCCAGAGCGGATCATTGTAATCTGCTCCAAGCTGGTAGCCAAGTTCTGTGGTGACGCCGTTTTCTTCAATCAGAAGTCCATTGTCTGCACCTGTGGTAATGGGTTCCTCTTCCGGATCCATCCAGTTTTCCGCCATTTCTTCCGTGTAAAGATTGCAGCTGGCAACGGATTCGGGCATGGCACGGCTCCCGACACTTTCCGTCGGAAAGGTGCCTGCAAAATCCGCACGTGTCAGCCAGATGATTTCCTGGTCAGAATCGCTGCCATCCAGGCTTATGCCATCGATAGCGTCTTCCCCGGTAAATTTATTGCTGACCGTATTTCCTGTTGAGGAGTCTGTTTCATAGTATATGCCTTCATTCAGGACGCAGCGGATGACTGCCTGTTCACAGCTGGCTATGGTGTGGGCGTCGCGCCGAAGGGTGATCTGATATTCGCCGGCTTCCAGCTCGTATCCGGAAAAACCGTTGTCGTTGGCATCGTAACAGTCATAGGAAGCCATGTCTTCCGCCTGAAAGATGAGCGTAACCTCTTCACTCTCTCCTGGCTCAAGCAGAGATGTTTTTGCGAATGCGGCTAACTCTACGGACGATTTTTCTATGCCGCCTGCTGTGTACGGGGCGGAAAAGTACAGCTGAACGACATCTTTTCCGACGGTATCTCCGGTGTTTGTCACACGCACGGTGATACTCAGCTTTGTATCAGCGGCCAGACAGGTGCCATCCGCCGGCGCATCGAGGACTTCCCATTCAAAACTGGTATAGCTCAGACCATATCCAAACGGATATTGGACGACGCCATCATAACCGGAACCGTATATGGTTTCTGTTTCATCCCAGAACCCTTCTGTGTCTGCAGTTTCATACCAGCGGTAGCCGACATAAATTCCTTCGGTGTAATCAATGTAGCTGACCTGATCGTAGACAGTGTTGTTTCCCAGACTGACGTTGGTGGTGCCATTATCCGGGTAATAACCGGAGGCGTTGGTGTAACTTCCTGTGCCATCTTCGCCTGCATTGGCATAGGCAGCGGATGAGGAAAGGTCATAGGCCCAGGTATCGGCTGTTTTTCCGGAAGGGGAGATTTCGCCCCAGAGGATGAGAGGCAGGACAGAGGCGCCGGAAGCACCGGTCAGTCCGATCAGCAGGCAGGCATCTACACCCGAAATGGTCTCGATTTCACCGACTGCCATGACATTACCGGTATTGAGCAGGACAATCACGTTCTCATAAGTGCTTCCAACGTATTCCAGAAGCGCAATTTCTTCTGTAGACAGATTCAGATACGTGCGGGAATCATCTATAGTGACTGAGCCGCTCTGATCGGTGATTTTATATTGTACGGATGGCAGGTCGATGCTCTCGCCGGAAAAACGCCCTATGACGACTATCGCTGTGTCAGACCAGCTTTTGGCCTCCGCAAGGAGTGCCTCGCTGTAATAGTCTGTGTCATCAATGGCAGGCTCGTAGAGACGGCAGCATTCCTCAGGTGAGGCGTTTAAGGAATCGGTATAGTCGCGTTTGGAAGCAAAGTCCTGATACATTTTCGTCAGACTGGTGTTATATGAAATGCCGTAATCGGTAAGCGCCTGCAGCAGATCTGTCTCAACCCCGGAAACACCTCCGGAGCCGCTGCCGCCGCCCAGCCATTGTGTGGAAGCCCAGCCAAAGACGTTTACTTTTGTGATGCTTTCGCTAAGCGGCAGAGTCTTATCGTTATTTTGGAGCAGCACGGTGGATTCTGCCTGTATTTGAAGAGCCAGTTCGGCAGAGGCTTCTGCTGTCGCTTCTTTTTCTTCTGATGAGGCGCTGGAGGAGTAATTGCCAAGATACAGGTCAAGTATGGGAGAATAGTAAGAGGCAGCAGTATTTGCGAGGAGCAGAATAACAAGCAGCAAAGAGTGAATGGCAAGCCTTGTACGGCAGCGCATGTTTCCTTTTGGATGTTGTGCTGTGTGATGAGAGATTTGGCTGGAAGTGGTCTGCCTGTAAAGGTGCCCGGAGGAGTGTTTCGGTTTTTGCATAGATTCTCCCTTCGTATGAATGCTGTTGCCTCTCACTGCGCGGATCGTGTGCAGTGAGAGGTATTCTTTTTATTGTCCAGCGTTTGAATATTCTGCTATTTTACTATAGGCAGATTTAATTTACAATGAAAACTTCATTTTTAACTTGTCGTATTCCGGATAATGAGATACAATAAACCAGACCTTCGAGAAATAAAAAGAATCAGGAGACAGAATTTTATGACAGAGATGAATCTGACAGAAGAGAATAAGAAGCATGAGTACCAGACAGAGAGAAGCTCTGCCGCACCGAAGAGCTTTCGGATCGCAGGTACGGGGAGCTGTGTTCCGTCCCGTGTCGTGACGAACGATGACCTGACGGTTTTCCTGGATACCAGTGATGAGTGGATAAGAAGCCGAAGTGGGATCGAGCAAAGGCATATCTGTACGACGGAGACGACTTCTGATCTTGCGATTCAGGCTGCACGGAATGCGTTGGAAAATGCGGATGCTTCTCCGGATGAGATTGACATGATTCTCTGTGCTACGATCAGTGGGGAGTACATATGTCCATCCATGGCCGCTCTGGTGCAGCGGGAGCTTGGTGCACAATGCCCCTGTATGGATCTGAGCGCGGCCTGCACCGGCTGGATTTATCTGATGGATACTGCGGCTGCATTTTTTGCGCGCGGAGGTATCCGTAAAATGCTGATTATCGGAGCAGAAGCTATGTCCCGTATCGTGAACTGGCACGACCGATCTACCGCCGTGCTATTCGGGGATGGAGCGGGAGCTGCGGTGCTGGAGCCGGGAGATCAGTATCTGGCGTCCTCCTTTGTCACGGCGGGCGGCGATGAAGTGATCGCGATCCCCACAAAAAACGGGATTTCTCCCTGGCTGGAGAAAGAAGAAAAGCTTCCGCTTGTTTTTATGGATGGGCAGGAGACGTATAAATTTGCGGTGAGCAATCTGCCCAAACGAGTGGATGAGGTGCTGGCAAAGGCCGGACTTCGGGAAGAGGATCTGGACTGGGTGGTACCGCATCAGGCGAATAAGCGTATCATCGACAGTGCTTCCAGACGTCTGAAGGGTGTGCCGGCGGATCATTTTTGCGTGAATCTTCAGAAGTATGGCAATACCTCCGCTGCCAGCATTCCGCTGGTGCTGGATGAGTGGAATCGCGCCGGAAAGTTTCAAAGGGGAGACCTGATTGTTATGGTGGCCTTTGGCGGAGGCCTGTCCAGCGCGGCGTGTCTGGTGTGCTGGTAAGCATGAGAATGAACAACTTTTTCCTTTACAAAATAAAAAAAGTGTGATAGAATCACAAGCGTGCCCAGGAAACTGGGTACGGATTGCACCTGTAGCTCAGGGGATAGAGCAGTGGTTTCCGGTACCACGTGTCAGGGGTTCGAATCCCTTCAGGTGCGTTTTTTTATAAGCTGATCAGGCAGGGGAGCGTTCGCTCCCCTTTTTTCATACCTGTTTCTTAATGTGTTATCTGCTTACAGGAAACGAGACACAGACTGTCAGCAACCTGGCTGTAACGGTAGATCTGATTGCTGAGAATTTCTTCGATGGAAACATATTTCTGATTGATTTCTCTTACGATGTTCTGGAGTTTCTGAGGTTCTTTGTCATTCCAGTTGCAGACAGGAAGAATCAGACATTCGTGGATACTGCTTGGGAGGACATAGAAGTCGCCTCCGATTTTTTCACTGACGGAACGAAGAATGTCGTTATAGATGATGTTGACGGCACCAAAGCTCAGCTGTTCGTTGGTAAGAATGTACATACAGGGCGCTTCCGGATCATGTGGGGGAAGCGTCACGTGTGTGATCTCTTCGAGCATATCCATCGTCCCGATCCGGTATGGACGCAGGACGCGGGTATTGTGAACTGCGATGGCGTGCAGCTGGCGGACATCTGTGTCCCAGGTCTCTAAGTGTGTATCCCGCACGAGGATGCTGGAGCGTCCGAAGGAGCTGTTCTCCATCTCGTAGTAGTAGACGATCGCCAGATCCAGGAAACGGAAATACGGGACGTGTTCCAGAAGCGACTGATTCATCTCATAATTCACCAGACGGCAGACGATGTGTTTGCATGCCTGTTCGAAATTTGTATAGAAAGAGAGGTCGCAGGTCCGGATTTTCTGGTTCTCGGAGTGGAAAGCGAGAATTTTTTCTGCCAGTCCGGGAAGACTGGCGCCGTCAAGGTATTCCTGATACAGGGAATCCAGATAGATCGTTGGCGCAGTGTTTTCTCCGGGGAGCAGGATGGTCATACCGTCCATCATCGGCAGATTGATCTTTTGATACTGGCTGATGTGAATACTGGCCTCAGGGTCCGTGCGCGCCCGGACTTCTTTTGTAATGGTTTCTAAAAACTGGCTGTAGTTCAATGATTACCACCTTTCTTGTTGCTGATTGTTGATTGCTACAGCGCAGATTATAGCATGACAGGTCACACAAATCAAGTATAATTTCAAAAATTAATTTATTAAAATAAAATGATGTGAAATAATACAATTGTGGTAACAGTTACAAAAAAACATCGTATGGCATACAACTGATTCCATACGATGTCTTCGCTTTTTATGAACTATGTTAGTAACTATTCAGAACAGCAGGCCGCAGACCGCCTGCGATGCAGGCTATATGCCGCTAACGCGTCATATGTCTGTGGCTTGATGGGCGTTCCGCCCATCCCGAAATGAAAACACAGCCTTTAGCAGGTAAACCTGCACAGTCTGTCTTTTCATTTCGATGCTGTTCTGAACTGTTACCTATGTTATAAACGATGCGTCGAAAGCAGTGCAGAATTCGGACTGCTCCTTAAAACAGATCACACACGGGAGAGATATTCTCCTGTACGCGTATCAATCTTGAGCCTGTCCCCTGTGTTGACAAACAGCGGGACATAGACGGTCGCTCCCGTCTCAACAGTCGCCGGCTTGGAAGCGCCTGTCGCGGTATCTCCCTTCAGACCCGGCTCCGTTTCGGTCACTTCAAGTTCTACGAAGAGAGGCGGCTCCACGGCAAATACATTGCCATTGTGAGAGCAAACCTTTACCATCTCATTTTCCTTGACAAACTTCAGAGAATCTCCGATCGCTTCACTGTTCAAACCGATCTGATCATAGGTCTCTGTGTTCATGAAATAGTAAAGATCACCGTCTGAGTAGAGATATTGCATCTCTACGCGGTCAATACGGGCTGTAGGGAACTTCTCGGTCGGACGGAAAGATTTCTCTACCACACCGCCGCTGATAATATTTTTTAATTTGGTTCTGACAAATGCGGCACCCTTGCCCGGTTTCACATGCTGAAACTCGATAATCTGGTAAATACTGCCGTCCATTTCAATTGTAATGCCATTTCTGAAATCACCTGCAACAATCATTTTTTCGTTCTCCTCCATATATTGTATCGCATTATCTTTTGTATTCTACCTTATTCGCCCATATTTTTCAACTGTTTTCTCATGCAAAATTTAGATTCTCTTAAGAAAATAGTGTTTACATATTTCAGTAAATATGCTAAACTAACATATAGTTTATGTGCTATTATTCTGAAAATTGAATGAGAGAAGCAGGTTTTTCTTTTTTTAGAATTGTTGCATGCAAGATCGGATATAAATCCGGAAATAAAGCGATCGTGTATAACAGAAGAGGAACGTGACAGTACACGGAAACAGGGAGGAGCAGAAATCTATGTTAGATGACATCAGAGAGTGGATATCAGACAATCTTCGCTACATTCTTTTGGGACTGGCGATTCTTTTACTGATTATTATCGCTGTCTTTGCGGTGCGCCTGGTGACACACATCGGCACATCTTCGTCGAACAGTTCTCAGAAGACAGAGCAGCAGACTGACACCCAGACCGAGGAGGAGACAGCGGCGGATGATACGGAGGAAGCGCTTGTCAGGGATCAGGAGGATCTGCTGGAGCTTGCTACTTCCTATTGGATGGCGATTGGCGACCAGGATTTTGATACGCTGGAGACTTTGTGTGGGAAGACCTTCGATGAAAGTGCGCGCGCGACGGTGGAGGCAATGGATACCGCAGTGGAGTCTTATAATGATATTATGACTTATTCCAAGTCAGGGCTGACGGAAGGGTCCTATGTGGTATATGTCTATATGGAGCTGAAGCTGACCGGTATTGAGACACAGGCGCCGACGCTGCGTGAGATGTATGTGCAGCCGGATTCAGATGGTACGCTTCTGGTGGTGCAGACCAGCGATTATACCTCCGAGATTACGGCCTATGTACAGGAGCGGCAGAAGGATTCGGATGTGCAGGCACTGATTGCGGATGTCAGTGAGACGCTGACCGAAAGATGCGAAGCGGATGAGGATCTGGCGCAGTATATTGAGTCCCGCACGACAACGGGTGATTCGGATGATGATGCGGATGACAGTTCTTCGGATACCAGCTCTGATGGGACGCTCGGAACGATGCAGATTGGAGCGAGTACCGGCGTGAATGTCCGCAGTGAAGCATCTGCGGACAGCGAGAAGCTCGGTTCTCTGGTGGCGGGATCACAGGTGGAGGTATTGGAGAATCTGGACAGTGGCTGGTCAAGAATTTCCTATATTGATTCAACCGGAAGCACGGTAGAAGGCTATGTGATGACCGAGTACCTTTCAGCGGTTGGCTGAAGCGGCAGCGAATGATGGGTGGGAGTGATGAAGAATTTCATTGCTCCCTTTTCTTTTTCTTGTCTGAAAAGTTCTGATGTGATATAGTAGACTTCAGCGTCTGAATGATGTATGACGCTGCTGAATACAGGATAGGGTGTAAGCATATGCGGGAAGGAATGAAAAAAAACAGCGGGGAATCCACTCGCCTGAATAAATATCTGAGCGATGCCGGTTTCTGTTCAAGGCGCGAGGCGGATCGACTGATTGAAGCCGGCCGTGTATCTGTAGATGGACAGAAAGCTCTGCTGGGCCAGAAAATATCCCACAGGCAAAAGGTCGCGGTAGACGGAAAAGGGATCACGCCAGAGCGGGAGATGATTTTGCTTGCCATGAATAAACCCGCAGGAGTGGTCTGCACGACGGACAGACGCTGGGGAGACAGGACGGTTTATGATGTCCTGAATTATCCGAAACGGGTTTTCTCCATCGGAAGGCTGGATAAAGATTCGGAAGGCCTTCTTTTGCTGACAAACTACGGAGATATTCTGAATAAAATTATGCGTGCCGGGAATTACCACGAAAAGGAGTATGTGGTGACGGTGAATCGGGAAATACGTCCGGACTTTCTGGAAGCACTCTCACAGGGCGTATATCTGGAAGAGCTGCATGTGACGACCCGTCCGTGCCAGGTGTTTCTGACAGGGAAGAATCGCTTCCGGATCATTCTGACACAGGGATTGAACCGGCAGATTCGCCGTATGTGTACGGCACTCGGCTATCAGGTAACGAAGCTGGTGCGGGTGCGGGTGATGAATATTGAATTGGGAGATTTAAAACCCGGCGAATTCCGGCAGGTCAGCCGGAGTGAGTATGCGCGGCTTAACGAGCTGCTTCGCGGTTCGGAAAATCCTGGAATGAGAGGGAAAAAGACATGAATCAGAAGCTGGAACGGATGAAGGAGCTTTCCACCTTGCTGACAGAAGCGTCGAGAGCATATTATCAGTCAGATGATGAAATTATGAGTAATCTTGAATATGATCGTCTGTATGATGAGCTGGTTCAGCTGGAAAAAGAGACGGGGACTGTGCTGGCAGGCAGTCCTACGGTATCCGTCGGATTTGAGGCGCTGGATGCCCTGCCAAAGGAACGGCATGAGGCACCGATGCTCTCTCTGGACAAAACGAAGTCCCCCGGGGCTCTGGCAGAGTTTGCGGGTGACCATGAGATATTGCTTTCCTGGAAACTGGATGGTCTGACTGTGGTATTGACTTATCTGGACGGGATTCTGGCGAAGGCTGTCACCCGTGGAAATGGTGAGGTCGGAGAGGTGATTACGAATAACGCGAGAGTATTCCGGAATATCCCCCTCCAAATCCCTTATCAGGGGGAACTGGTGCTGCGTGGAGAAGCGATTATCACCTACCGGGACTTTCAAAGGATTAACGAGGAAATTGATGATGTGGATGCCCGCTATAAAAATCCGCGGAATCTGTGCAGCGGCTCTGTACGTCAGCTGAACAATGAGATTACAGCCAGGCGCCATGTTCGTTTTTACGCGTTTGCCCTCGTAAAGGCAGAGGGGGTTGAATTCCACAATTCCAGAGGAGAACAGCTGAACTGGCTGAAAAGTCAGGGGTTTGAAACAGTAGAGTATAAGAAGGTGACTGCGGCGCAGGTTCCGGAGGCGGTTCAGTGGTTTGCGGAAAAAATACAGCATTATGAGGTGCCCTCGGACGGACTGGTGGCACTTTATGATGATATTGCCTACGGACGTTCGCTGGGGCGTACGGCGAAATTTCCACGTGACTCGATCGCGTTTAAATGGAAAGATGAAACGATGGAGACGCATCTTCAGGCAATCGAGTGGAGCCCGTCGCGCACTGGTCTGATCAATCCGGTTGCAATTTTCGAACCTGTGGAGCTGGAAGGAAGTACGGTCAGCCGGGCCAGCGTTCACAATATCAGTATTTTAAGAGCTCTGAAGCTTGGTATTGGAGACCGGATTCTGGTGTATAAGGCGAATATGATCATTCCGCAAATTGCGGAAAATCTGACAAAAAGCGACAATGTGGAGATACCGAAGTTCTGTCCCGCCTGTGGAGGTGCAACAGAAATCAGGTCTACCTCGATGCGGGAAGCGGACACCGTTGAAACGCTGTACTGTACCAATGAAAAATGTAGTGCGAAGAAAATAAAATCCTTCACACTGTTTGTCAGCCGCGAGGCTTTAAATATAGAAGGACTTTCGGAGGCGACTCTGGAAAAGCTGATCGGGCATGGCTTTATTCATACCTTTGCGGATATTTTTCACCTGGCGGAGCATCGGGACGCGATTGTCCAGATGGAGGGCTTCGGAGAAAAATCCTGTGCCAATCTGCTTCAGAGTACGGAGCGGGCCAGGAAGACGACGCTGCCCAGGCTGATCTGCGGGCTGGGCATTTCCAATATTGGTGTGGCGAACGCAAAGCTGATCTGCCATTCTTTTGCATATGATCTTGATCAGATCCGTTCCGCTTCGGCAGAACGTTTCGCAGAAATTGAGGGACTGGGCGAGGTGATTGCGGCCTCCGTGGTGGATTATTTTAAGGATCCGGATAACCAGCAGTCATTGGATCAGCTCCTGCCGGAGCTTGAGGTGGAAAAACCGGATCTTTCATCCGGGAGCGAACAACAGAGACTCTCCGGCAAAACCTTTGTGATTACCGGCAGTGTAGAGCAGTTCGCTAACCGCAATGAACTGAAAGCATTTATTGAAGAGCGAGGTGGGAAGGTGACAGGGAGCGTTACCGGAAAGACGGATTTCCTGATTAATAATGACACGGCCTCCGCCTCGACGAAGAATAAAAAGGCGAAAGAACTGGGTATTCCGATCCTTTCAGAGGCGGATTTTCTGGGGATGTGTGGGGAAGACAACCTGGCAAATGATTAAGACAGGACAGAAATAAGGAGGGGTCGACAGATGCCGATTAAGGTACAGAAGGAGCTCCCGGCAAAGGAAATTCTGGAGCGGGAGAATATTTTTGTGATGGATGAGAGCCTTGCGCTTCAACAGAACATCCGTCCGATTCATATTGCGATTCTGAATCTGATGCCGCTGAAGGAAGAGACAGAGCTGCAGCTTCTGCGCTCTTTGTCAAATACGCCGCTTCAGGTAGAGGTAACGTTTGTGAAAGTGACTTCACATGAATCCAAAAATACGTCCATGAGCCACCTGAATAAGTTTTATGTGGAATTTTCTGAAATTCGCAATCAGAGATTTGACGGTATGATCATAACGGGAGCACCTGTTGAGATGATGGAATTTGAGGACGTCGATTACTGGCGGGAACTGACGGATATTATGGACTGGACGAATATGCATGTGACGTCTGTCATCTATCTGTGCTGGGCGGCCCAGGCGGCTCTCTATCACTATTATGGCTTGCAGAAACGGCTTCTCGACAAAAAGATGTTCGGCCTTTTCTGGCACCGGGTAAAAAACCGGAAAATCCCTCTCGTGCGGGGCTTTGATGATATGTTTCTGGCACCGCATTCGCGTCATACAGAGGTTCCGATTGAGGAGATCCGCAAAGTGAAGGAGATCACAATTCTGGCAGAATCCGATGAAGCGGGAATGTTTCTTGCAATGGCAGACGGTGGCCGCAGAATCTTTGTTATGGGGCACCCGGAATATGATCGAGTGACTCTTGACGGAGAATACCACCGCGATCTCGAAAAGAATCTGCCGATCGAGATTCCGAAAAATTATTACAGGGATGACGATCCTTCCGCCAAACCACTTTTGATGTGGCGTTCCCACGCGAATAACCTTTATACAAACTGGCTGAATTATTACGTCTATCAGGCTACGCCATATGATCTTATGGGCACGCCGGATTTTGCGTATGTCTACAGTCAGCTGGATAAGTGGAAACCACCGATGAATATTGCTGACGACTATAACTTTAGCATTTGATAAGCATTCCAATCGCATGAGGAAATACTGAAATGATTGACAATCCCCATTTTAGCAGGTAGAATCTAAACGGTTGCGGTTTGTTTGTATACAGAAAGGAGCAATTAGAATGGCAAAGGTTGGTATTGTGATGGGCAGTGATTCCGATATGCCTGTGATGAGCAAGGCGGCGGATATGCTTGAAAAGTTTGGCATTGATTATGAAATGACCATTATTTCTGCACACAGGGAGCCGGATGTATTTTATGAATACGCGAAGACGGCAGAAGAGAAAGGCTTCAAGGTGATTATTGCAGGGGCAGGAATGGCAGCGCATCTGCCAGGCATGTGTGCGGCGATTTTTCCGATGCCAGTGATTGGAATCCCGATGCATACGACTTCACTTGGCGGCAGAGATTCTCTTTATTCGATCGTACAGATGCCTACAGGGATACCTGTGGCGACGGTAGCGATCAACGGCGGAGCAAACGCAGGGATCCTGGCGGCAAAGATTCTGGCAACCTCTGATCCGGAGCTTTTGCAGAAGGTAAAGGATTACGCGCAGGAGCTGAAGGAGCAGGTCGAGGCGAAGGACGCAAAATTGCAGGAAACCGGATATAAGGAATACGCCCGGAGCTGAGTAGAATCATTCATTATAATAAAACGCGAATCTGGAATGGCTGCAGACAGTCAATATGGGAGGACGATATGGATTACAAAAATGCAGGAGTTGACATTGAGGCAGGATATCGCTCGGTAGAGCTTATGAAAGAACACATTAAAAAGACAATGCGCCCGGAGGTGCTGACGAATATTGGCGGTTTTTCCGGTGCTTTTTCCATGGATGCAGTCAAAAAGATGGAGAATCCGGTGCTGGTTTCCGGGACAGACGGAGTCGGTACGAAGCTGAAGCTGGCTTTTCTTATGGATAAGCATGATACGATTGGGATCGATTGTGTCGCGATGTGTGTGAATGACATTGCCTGTGCGGGCGGTGAGCCGCTTTTTTTCCTGGATTACATCGCGTGTGGGAAAAACATACCGGAGAAGATCGCAGAGATTGTCAGTGGTGTAGCGGAAGGCTGTGCACAGTCCGGGGCGGCACTGATCGGCGGGGAGACCGCAGAACATCCGGGTCTGATGCCAGAGGAAGAATATGATCTGGCTGGATTTGCAGTGGGAGTGGTCGATGAAAAGGATCTCATCACCGGTGCAGACCTGAAGGCGGGAGATGTGATTCTGGGGATTGCTTCTTCAGGCGTTCACAGCAATGGCTTTTCGCTTGTGCGCAAAGTGTTCCCGATGGAAAAGGAAGCGTTGTCCACATATTATGAGGAACTGGGAGCCACACTGGGAGAAACGCTGCTGACACCAACACGCATTTATGTAAAGGCGCTCCGCGCGGTGAAGAAAGCAGGGGTTCGTGTAAAGGCGTGCAGTCATATCACTGGCGGCGGATTTTACGAGAATGTGCCGAGAATGCTTCCGGATGGGATACGCGCGGTGATTAAAAAGGACAGCTATCCGATTCCGCCAATTTTTGATTTACTGGCAAAAAAAGGTGAAATAGAAGAACATATGATGTATAATACCTATAATATGGGCATTGGTATGGCGGTGGCGGTTGATCCTGCAGATGTGGAAAAGGCAAAAGCTGCGATTACAGCTGCGGGTGAGACAGTATATGAGATTGGCATTGCAGGAGCAGGGGAAAAAGGAGTAGACTTATGTTAAAAGTCGCAGTGATGGTTTCCGGTGGAGGAACAAATCTTCAGGCGATTCTTGACGCGATTGATGCGGGAAGGATTACCAACGCCAAAGTTGTGCGTGTCATCAGCAACAGTACAAAGGCTTTTGCTCTGGAACGCGCCAGAAAGGCCGGGATTGAGACAGCGTGTATTACCAGAAAGCAATATCCGGATCCGGAACGGTTTGATCAGGCGCTGCTGGAGCTTTTACGGGAGTCAGGCGCTGACCTTGTGGTTCTGGCTGGCTGCCTGGTGGTCATTCCGCAATGTGTGGTCGATGCTTTTCCGAATCGCATCATCAATATTCATCCGGCTTTGATTCCGTCGTTCTGCGGTACCGGCTATTATGGGCTGAAAGTGCATGAACAGGCGCTTGCGCGCGGCGTAAAGGTGACCGGAGCAACGGTACATTTTGTAGATGGCGGTACGGATACGGGTCCGATTATTTTACAGAAAGCGGTTGAAGTGCAACAGGGAGATACGCCGGAGGTGCTGCAGCGCAGAGTGATGGAGCAGGCAGAATGGGTGATTCTTCCACAGGCAATTCATCTGATTGCGAATGAGAAAATACGGGTGGAAGGCGGACGTGTGATTTTCAAAGAGTAAATCACAGGTCAGATGGAAGCATACAAACAGGAGGAAAATAATGAAAGTTTTAATCATAGGCAGCGGCGGCAGAGAGCATGCGATTGCGTGGAAAGTGGCGCAGAGTCCGCGCGTGGACAAGATTTATTGTGCGCCGGGAAATGCGGGGATTGCGGAATATGCAGAATGTGTGGCGATCGGTGCGATGGAATTTGATCGTTTGGCAGCATTTGCAAAGGAAAAGCAGATTGATCTGACGGTGGTTGGTATGGACGATCCGCTTGTCGGTGGTATTGTTGACGTGTTTGAAGAACAGGGCCTGCGCATCTTCGGACCGCGAAAGAATGCAGCGACTCTGGAGGGGTCAAAGGCGTTTTCGAAGGACCTGATGAAAAAATATGGCATCCCGACGGCCGCGTATGAGAGCTTTACAGACGCGGATGCGGCGCTTCACTATCTGGATACAGCCAGACTTCCGATTGTTCTGAAGGCGGATGGACTGGCCCTTGGGAAGGGTGTGCTGATCTGCAATACTCTCGAAGAGGCAAAGGCCGGCGTGAAGGAAATAATGCTGGACAAAAAGTTTGGCAGTGCCGGGAATTGTATGGTGATTGAGGAGTTTATGACCGGGCGGGAGGTTTCAGTGCTTTCTTATGTGGACGGTAAGACGATTAAACCAATGACTTCTGCTCAGGATCATAAACGTGCAGGAGATGGGGATACCGGTCTGAACACCGGCGGTATGGGGACCTTTTCGCCAAGTCCGTTCTATACGAGAGAAATCAATGCGTATTGTCAGAAGCACATTTATCAGCCCACCGTTGACGCGATGGCGAAAGAAGGCCGCCCGTTTAAAGGCATCATTTTCTTTGGACTGATGCTGACCGCGGACGGCCCGAAGGTGCTTGAGTACAATGCCCGCTTTGGGGATCCGGAGGCACAGGTTGTCCTGCCGCGCATGAAAACAGATATTATAGAAGTTTTTGAAGCCTGTATTGACGGGACACTGGATCAGGTCGACCTGGAATTTGCGGACAATGCGGCTGTTTGTGTAGTGCTTGCATCGGAGGGATATCCGGTTCATTACGAAAAGGGACGGAAGATTGAGGGACTTGATTCTTTCCACGGAAAGGATGGTTATTATGTATTCCATGCGGGCACAGCAAAAAAAGATGGAGAGATTGTGACG
>JAJQGP010000124.1 GCA_021200475.1 Lachnospiraceae bacterium | reverse complement strand
CAGGTAAACCTGCACAGTCTGTCTTTTCATTTCGATGCTGTTCTGAACTGTTACTAAATATTCAGGAAAGGATCTGACAACATATGCGTATCGTTCAATTAACGGAAGAGACCAGAAACGATATTCTGACACAGCTTCTGAAGCGCAGTCCGGACAGCTACCAGGGGTATGAGGAGCGCGTGGCGGAGATTATAAAGAACGTAAAGGAGAACCGCGATGCAGCGGTTTTTGGCTACACAAAACAGTTTGACGGGGTAGAGGTGACGGCTGCCAATGTGCGTGTGACGAAAGAGGAGATCGACGAGGCATATGCCGCGGCAGATCCGGATTTTCTGGCTGTCCTGCGTCGCTCACTGGCAAATATCCGCAGTTATCATGAAAAACAGCGCCGCTACAGCTGGTTTGACAGCACAGACAATGGCACGATGCTCGGGCAGAAGGTCACTCCGATTGGGACTGTGGGTGTCTATGTGCCTGGCGGAACGGCAGTTCTGTCCTCCTCCGTACTGATGAACATTGTTCCGGCAAAGGTTGCGGGCGTGGGCCGGATTATCATGGCGACACCGCCCGGGAAGGACGGAAAGGTTCCGGTATCGTCCCTGGTGGCGGCCTGTGAGGCCGGTGCGGATGAAGTCTACAAGGTGGGCGGCGCCCAGGCGATCGCCGCGCTGGCTTATGGTACTGAGAGCATTCCAAAGGTTGATAAGATTGTCGGACCGGGCAATATCTATGTTGCGCTGGCAAAAAAAGCGGTTTATGGAAGTGTTGGCATTGATTCCATCGCCGGGCCGAGCGAGATCCTTGTGCTGGCGGATGAGACTGCAAATGCGCATTACGTCGCCGCAGACCTGCTCTCCCAGGCGGAACACGACCGGCTGGCTTCCGCCATTCTGGTGACCACAAGCAAGACACTGGCCCAGAACGTATCGGATGAGATCGAGGAATACCTGAAGGTGCTTTCGCGCGCAGACATCATTCGGCAGTCGCTGGATAATTATGGCTATATTTTACTGGCGGATTCTATGGAGGATGCCATTGATACGGCGAACGCGATCGCGTCGGAGCATCTGGAAATCGTGACAAAGAATGCCTTTGAAGTCATGATGAAGATAAAAAACGCCGGGGCAATCTTCATCGGCGAGCACAGCAGCGAGCCGCTTGGCGACTACTACGCGGGTCCGAATCACATCCTGCCGACCAATGGGACAGCCAAGTTTTTCTCCCCGCTCTCGGTTGATGATTTTGTGAAGAAGTCCAGCATTATCTATTATTCGAGAGAGGCGCTGGAGCCGGTAAAGGATGACATTATCGCCTTTGCAAACGCGGAAGCACTGACTGCGCACGCGAACTCGATTCGGGTACGGTTCGAGTGAAGAGAAGCAGGATCCGTTTTTGGCCGTAACTGCTTAGGTACGAGATAAGGTTTCTTAAGGCTGATGCTCCTGCAGAGCGGGAGGTTCCAGGCTTCCATTCGAAGAAAAAGCCGATAGAGTATGAGAAGAAAGGAAAAACGATCATGGGCAGAACAGCGGAAGTAACACGCAACACAAAGGAGACACGGATTCACATCGAACTGAATCTGGATGGCACGGGAAACGCACAGATTCACACCGGGATCGGCTTTTTTGACCATATGCTGGAGGGCTTTGCCAGACACGGGCTGTTTGATCTTGCGGTGGAGGTGGATGGAGATTTACAGGTTGACTGCCACCATACGATCGAGGACACGGGAATTGTGCTGGGTGAAGCGATTCGACAGGCGGTTGGAGATAAAAAAGGAATCCGTCGCTATGGGGAACGTGTGCTTCCGATGGACGAGGTGCTGGTACTGTGTGCGCTCGATCTGTGCGGGCGTCCCTATTTCTGTTCCGACGCGGTATTTCCGACGGAGCGCATCGGAGAGATGGATACCGGGATGGTGCGGGAATTTTTCTACGCAATCTCGTATTCCGCGGCGATGAACCTGCATTTTTGTATGCTTCGTGACGGAAACAGCCACCACATGGCGGAGGCCATGTTTAAGGCGTTTGCAAAGGCACTGGATGAGGCAGTCCGCTTCGATCCGCGCATTACCGATGTCCTTTCCACGAAAGGAACATTATAGGTCGTTTCGCAGTGTTTGAGAGGACACGAATCTGGCCGGATTACGGCCTGTAATCAGGATAAGGCAGAACAATTCAGGAGAGAACAGATATGAAAAACAGAGAACTGATTGTCCCCTTCTGTCTGAAGGGGAATCTTGCGATACGGTACAGGAGATCCATTTGGGAAGATATGGAAAATGATCAGATGGAGCGTATTCCGGATGCGGCAGGGTATGCCGCTTCCTGCGAAAATGATGGTGTGGATGCGCTTCTGATTTTTGATCTGTCCGAGGGGGACGCGGAACACGATCAGTCGATCGGTCTGATCAAAACAATCAGCCGGGCAACGGATCTGCCCATTTACGGGGGCGGCAATATCCGGCGGCTGGAGGATGTGAAAAAGCTGATTTACGCCGGCTGTTCCAAGGTGTTTCTGAATTACGCAAAAGAAGGAAACATCGAGCTGACCGGGGAGGCGGCCTCCCGCTTCGGAAAAGAAAAAATGCTCGCCTGTGTCAAAACAGAAGAAGAGCAGAATACGGCGCTTTCCTCTGCGGCGCATCTGGGTGGTCTGGTAGTATTGAATGAAGCACTGTGTAAAGAAACAGACCTGGCGAGTGTTTACTGTGCGGTGCAGCCGGCGAATGTCCCTGTGCTGCTGCGTCATGCCGCGACCGGCGTATTCTGTGAGGACTTTGCGCAGGATGGTTTTGCCTTTATGGACATGAAGTACTCGCTGAAGGAAGCCGGAATCGCAGTCAATACCTATGAGTCCTCCCTGTCCTGGGAAGACATCAAAACCGGCAGTGATGGACTGCTCCCGGTTGTGGTACAGGACTATCGGACGCTGGAGGTTCTGATGGTGGCTTATATGAATGAAGAAGCTTACCGAACGACCGTCCGTACCGGCAGGATGACCTATTGGAGCCGCAGCCGGCAGGAGCTTTGGGTCAAGGGGATGACATCCGGACATTTTCAGTATGTGCGGGAGCTGGTGATCGACTGCGACAATGACACGCTCCTCGCGAAGGTAGTGCAGGTAGGGGCGGCCTGCCATACGGGGAACCGGAGCTGCTTTTATCGTCCGGTACTCACGAAGAACTATGATTCTTCCAATCCGATGCGTGTATTTGAGGAGGTTTTCTCCGTGATCGAGGACCGGAAAATCCATCCGAAGGAAGGCTCCTATACCAACTACCTGTTCAATAAGGGAATTGATAAAATCCTGAAAAAAGTAGGAGAGGAAGCCTCCGAAATTATCATCGCGGCCAAAAATCCGGATCCGGAGGAGGTCGTCTATGAAATATCCGATTTCCTCTATCACGTTATGGTTCTCATGTCTGAGAAAGGATTGACCTGGGAGGACATCACAGAGGAACTGGCAAAACGATAGGATTTTTTATCCGCTTTCCAGTGGGGGATGGGCTTTTGCTCATCCTCTTTTTCTATGCGTATTCATTACTTTATGAAAAATTAATAATTAAAGACATGACATCTCACAAATGGTGTGATATACTACGTGTGCTTAAATGAATTCATATGATTTCATTCTTTTATAATCTGAGCGCCTGAAAAAGGCATTTTCACCAGCGACATTCTGCCGCTCCTATCCAGATTAATTACTAATGATAAGTTTTCCAAAAAAATGAAGCATATCCGGTCTGCCGCAGGCGGCGGAGGAATGCAAACACGTTGATTTGAAACAGAAACGAAATAAATCGCAGGAGTTCTGTTTTCTTTCTGGATGTCCGCGCAAAAGCGGAACAGGAGGAGACTGTAAACAGCCTGGTCAGAGAAAGGAAAACGATATGAAAAAAAGAATGAGAAGAATACTTTCAGGGGTACTGTGTGCTGCTGTTCTGGCAGCGTCTGCTGCACCAAAATCGGTATCAGTCGCTGAGTCGGGACTGCTTTCTAACGTATCTGCCGAGAGCGCCGCAGAGACGGGGACGGGAGACACAGAGGATCAAAGTACCGGCACAGGCTGTGCTGACAGCAGTGAGGCCGGCACGGACACGTCTACGGACGGCTCTGCTTTGAACGAAAGCGCAGTCAGTACGGGTGCAGACGTGACCGGTACAGACGGAATGGGCACGGATGCTGCCGATATAAGTGACGCGAACGCGGATGCGTCCGGCACAGACTGTGCGGGTACAGATGCATCCGATGCAGGCAGTTCAGGCACAGCTGCAACAGGCAGTGCGGTCTCAGATGCGGCCGACGCAAACGGTACAGGCGCAGAGAATACAGAAACCGGTGGAATGAACACAGACGGCACAGATACTGTAGCAGAAGAGTCAGATGGAGCCGGAGAAGAGACGAATACATCTGCGGAGACGGAGGCAGAACTGCAGACTGGCATCTTGCTCGCCTCTTCTGCGGAATCTGACAGCGAGAATGGGGAGGGTGACTTAAATGTCAATAAGAGCTATGTCTCCGCACTGGCGGTAAAGAGTATTACAGACGGCACAGCACCGTTTGACGAGGATGACGATGCCGGGAACGATTCCGCGTCGGACAACCGTATTGTGCGGTCTTTTGATTATGTGAATTATACCCTTGAGTATACGACTGCTCTTATGGATACAACGGAGACAGTGGATGAAGCCTATCTTATGGCAGAGTTCACCCTGGCCTGTGATCCGTCTGTCGCGGAGTTCAATACGGACACGCTGAACTGGTGCCTTGACCAGGTGATTACCTATGTCTACGCGGACGGAACCTCTTCAACGAAATGGAACAGCAAAAAGACCGTCACAGAGCAGGTATTTACCGGAAAGCGCTATCTTTCCAAAAATGAGGATGCCAATGCGATTCCAGGTGCCGGTACGCTGAGTGTTGGCATTTACGTAAAGGCAGCGGTGAACGGGGACTGGATTCAGCCTGCTTTTACCGTATGGATGGAGGGAAACGAGGCGCGTTTTTTCCAGGGTGTACAGGCTGATCCGGTCCGGGTGTCTGCAGCGCCGCGTTATAATCTGAACCTTGTGAGAAATACCTACTGTAATTATCTTGCGTATTTTGACACGGAGTCGGGAACGATCAGCGGTACGGATGTCGAAGGTTCGGTTTACGGACGGCTGGAAGGCTATGCGCTGACCTTACAGCTTTACAATACATCGGCAGACAAGGGACTGAAGGGGATTGAGCTTCCGACCGGGGACATTACGTTTGATCTGACATTTACGGAAACCCTGGATGGGACAGATGTGAGTACCCAGGAGGACTATACACCGATTCTGTGGGATTACAGAGAAAATGAAAGCGCTTCTCTTGCGACCGTGGGAAAGCTTGGCAGGACGATGGCTGTGGGCGGACAGGTTTCCAGCGCTTTTGGCATTCGCTGTCAGCCCTATAACAGTGGCGGTTCGTCTTCCAGGAAGGCCTGCTATGCGGGCGGCAGCTGGAGCATCTCGCAGGATACGGAAAGCAGCGGCATTTATCATGTGACCGTATCCGGCTATGCGTTTGACCTGGTAAATCTGAGATTCCCGACGATGTACTGCGAAAGCACGACAGAGAATGTGTATGGTGCGAATATCGGCTGCTTTTCTGCGGGCTACATACAGGTCGTGGTAAGCTTCGCGAGGAGTGTAGAGACCACTTCAAATCTGTATTTCATGGCGGAAGCGGAACATTTTGCGGCCTCTTCCGTATCCGGACAGTCTACGTCCTCTGACCAGAAAAGTGAGGATAATACAAGCGGAATGAATGTGACCCTTTATCCGGAGGGAAGCATTTCCAAGCGGAACTTTTTTTATACGACGGATTCGGAAATCCGTGTTTCTGTATGGACCGCAGGTGACTTTTACGCCTCCGCCGGAGAACAGCTTCTGGTGGAATCTGTGGTAGACTACAGCGGGGACGGCTGTCTGACAGCTGTGAATGTTCTGCAGAAGATCGATGATCAGGCGTTTGCGATACCGGCCGGAACAACCTCGTACGATTCGTTCGAGCTTCGGAATGAGCAGAGCGATGCCGGGACGATCCGGGTTTTGTTTGCCACAAAGCCGGATAAAACCGGATGGCAGAGTGAAGCAGAGATGAATGCGGCCCATGAGGAAGCACTCATCTATTTCGAAAGCATAGACGCGCTGAATGCGGCCGGGTATACCTGTGTCGGTTTTCTGTATGAGATCCGTGACTGCGCACTTTATACGGGTTCTGCAGTGATGTCTGCGATTCTGCTTAATATGCCGGTAGAGGTAAAGGAGAGCGCGGAAATTGGGAGCGTATATGAGACGATGAATGATGTGCGTGCCTGGAGCAGCACCGCGGACGTCGTCTCCTGGACGGAGTATTCCTGCGGCGGGGGTGCGTACGGCCTCGGAGATCCCAACTGGAGTACTGGGACTTATGCGGACGGTTACCGGAAGCCGGACTATGCGCTCTATGTAAATTATGGGAAAACGGTATATGAGAATGGCAGCGTGGCAGCCGGACATACGGGTGGATATCGGGCGGGGAACTCCTGTCTGATCATTGGCTGTAAGACGGGGGTTTCTATCCAGGTGGCAGATGTGACGACTACGACGGCCGGTGTGACGACGAGCAAATCCATATATGACCTGGATATCGGCGAGCGGACCGTGACTTATACGATCCATCCCACGGTTTCTGTAGTATCAGAAAACAGTGAGGTGTCCTCTTCCACAGAAACGACCGATGTGACCGTCTGGGTGACTTTGCCGAAGGAGCTTACCTATATTATGGACAGTGCCAGCCTGGCGCCGTCTCTGGTCACAGAAAATGAGGATGGAACCAGTACGGTGACCTGGGAACTGCCTTCCAGGACAGTCGGCGAAGCGATCGAGGACATTACCATCTCCTGCCTGATCGGCGCTGCCGGGACTGCGGACGACGTACAGAATAATGACAGCATTTCGATTTCTGCGTCTATCACGTCAGACAAAGACAACCGGCTGATTACAGGTACGTTTGGAAATTACTCTGAAACGGCCATCAGCGTGATCCGCCTGGCGAGTACCTCGATTTCCAAGGGGGTAGAGCGCAGCATCGTTGAAGAGGGAGAGGTGCTTACCTACATTCTCCGTTATGGCAACAGCGCGGAAGAGGAGGCTTCCGGAGTGACATTGTACGATATTTTGCCCTATGACAGGGATCCGCGCGGCAGTGACTTTGGCGGAGAATATGTAGTTGAACGCATTGTGCTGGACTTTTCCAATGCCACAAAGACTTTTGCGGAAGGAAAGAATGACATTCAGGTCAGGACCACCGCAGAGGCCGGCGCAAGGGATGAAACAGCCGTAGAAGCAATTTTGAACGGCAGCGACAGCTTTTCCTGGACAGAAATAAACGGAGGAGATTACAGTGAGTCGGCTCTTATTTTTGATGGTCTGTCTATCGGCGGAGCTTCCGGACTTAAGTTTGAGCTTGGGACAGTGAAAGCGCAGGAATATGTGAAAATCACGGTGACGCTGGCGGTAAAGGATTCTGCCGGTGCTTTGCGAAAGGACAGCTCCGGAGAAGTACAGATGCCCGGCGACCTCTATGCGAACTCCTTTTATGAGTACGCCGATGGACAGGTTGCGCTGGTGGAGAGCAATACGGTGAAAATACAGGTGGCAGAGCGGAACATCAGCGGACTTGCCTGGCTTGACGCGGACGGTGATGGGATTCGGGAGGATGCGGAAGCACGCCTGGAAGGGATCAGCGTCTCCCTTTACCGGACATCCGTTTCCGGATATGCCGCAGATGCTGAGACCGCTGTTTCCGTGAACAATATTCCTCTCTATGCTGCCTATGACGTGTTTGGAAATGCACTGAAAACAGTTCTGACGGACGCGGAGGGAAGCTATCGCTTCCCCAATCTGGAAGCAGGCACGTATTACGTCGTATTTACCGGGACAGAAGCATATGGATTGACACTTTTAAACAGCGGGAACGATGATACGGTCGATTCCGATGCTATTGGCACACTTGCCGGAGAAGAGTTGCTTCTGGAAAATGCCTGGATCGGCGAACTTTCACTGCCGGCCCTGGAGGAGATGTACGCGTATCTTTGTGAGAGCGGCAATCACGATGCCGGATTTGTAGCCTATACGCAAATCACCGTAAATAAGCTCTGGGTGGATGAAGAGAACCGGGACGGTTATCGCGCCGACTTTCTGCGCGTGACGTTAAGCGGCTCGGATGGCAGTGATTATGTGGCAGATCTGACGGAAGAAAACGGCTGGAGCAAGACATTCACCAGGCTTCCCGTGTACGATGAGCAGGGAGAAGCGATCGTCTATACTGTGAAAGAAGACCCGACTGCTTATTATGAAGCGGAGCTGACTTCTTCCGAAGATGGCAGTGTGTTTACGTTCACGAACACACATGAAATTTTCACCACAGAGTGTACGGTTGTCAAGAACTGGGACGACGCAGAGGATCAGGATGGCCTCCGTCCCGCCTCTGTCGAGATCCTTCTGACCGGTACGGATGGCAGCAGCTATACTGCTGAACTCACAGCAGAAGAAAACTGGACATATACCTTTGTGAATCTGCCGTGTTATATGAACGGAGGCGAAGAAATCCTTTATACCCTCTCAGAGACAACGATCGACGGATACACCAGCTCTGTCGAAGAAACAGAAGATGGCTTCCTTCTGACCAATCAGCATACACCTGAACCTGTACCGGAAACCGAGCCGAAGAAGGAAACTGAGCCGGAGAGCGAATCGGAGAGTGAAATGGAGACAGAAACGGAAGATGAATCAGAATTGGAAACCGAAACAGAAAGTGAGAAGGAGAGTGAAAAAGAGACAGAAGCTGAATCAGAAAGCGAGATGGAGGGAGAAACAGACTTTGAAATCGAAACGGAGCGCGAAACGGACCGCGAAAGCGAACCGGAAAGTGAGCGTGAAACAGAACAGGAATCCGAACCGGAAGCTGTGACGGAAGCGGGCAGTGAAGAGGAAACGGATCAAAAAACGGAAACGGAGAGTGAGAGCGAATCAGAATGTGAGAGTGAAACGAAGGGTGAAGCAGAAACAGAAGGTGCAACAGACGCAGAGACAGAAAGTGAGACAGAAAGCGATCCATCTTCTGCATCCACTGACGGAACTCCAAAGACAGGGGACCCGTCCAGACCATTGTTCTGGTTTACATTGGCCCTGGCAGCCCTGGGGCTTATGGGAGCGAACCTTTCCGGCAGTATAAAACAAAAAAGAAGACAGCGTGATCTCTGAAAGAAAGGAACGATTCTCGGCAGGATCACATGACGAATTCAACCTCCCCTGCCCGGTTTCTGCCGGGTGGGGGAATACAGACCGGTAACGATAGCTATAGCTATAGGGAGAACGGCTATCGTCTTTTTTTCTTGCGACAAATTGCCGAATGTGGTATCATGCACATATATTTACTATGAGTAAGGGAAAAGAGAAAATTTGTATGGCACAGAATACGATATTAATCCTGGCTGGGGAACAGGAAGACTATGAATTCCTCACGGCAGCTCTTGAACATTACTATGAAACCGTGCCGACAGAGACGGGGCGGGAAGCAATGGCAGTCCTGAAAGCATCTCCTGGAAAAATTTCCATGATTTTACTGTCTCTTCTGCCGCAGGAGAACGCGTTCTCTTTTTTGGATGCATTGCAGACAGAACCGGCGTACGCGTCCATCCCGGTCATTATGGCAGCAAAGAACCGGACATGGGAGGAACCTGCTTTTGAACATGGGGCTTCCGATTTTCTGTTAATGCCTTGCGGTCCGCAGACGGTCCGCTGCCGGGTGACAAATCTGCTGCGTCTCAAAGGGAAGACGGGAATGCCGGGAGGGTACCAGTTTGACTGGCTGACCGGCTTATACAGCAAAGAATGTTTTTACCGGTGTGCAAACGAAACCCTGCAGAAAAACCCGGGGAAGAAGTACGATATTATCTGTTCGGATTTCGAAAACTTCAAACTGGTGAATGAAATCTACGGGCGTCAGACCGGAGACAGACTCCTGTGCGGAACGGCGGATCTTTTGATGAAAGCGCTGCGCGGAGAGGGATTGTGCTCCCATTTTTCGTCCGACTGGTTTGTATGTATGATGGAACACAGGGAAGCTTATCCCGATACTCTTTTTAAATACATTACAGAACGGGTGAATGAAGTTACCGAAGCAAAAAATATTTCGATAAAATGGGGAATCTACGTGACAGAAAAACGGGAGGTTTCTATTGAAGAGATGTGCGACTGGGCACTGGAAACAGCCCGCAGTATCAAGGGGCAATACGGGAAATATTTCGCCTATTATGATGATGAGCTTCGAAACCGTATGCTTCGGGAACAGGAAATCACGGCATGCATGGAGCAGGCGCTGAATGAAAGGCAGTTTCATGTCTGGCTGCAGCCCAAGTACAGGCTGGATGGCTCCCGGGTGTGCGATGCGGAAGCACTGGTCCGCTGGTTCCACCCCACGTGGGGGATACTTCTGCCAGGCAAGTTTATTCCGCTTTTTGAGAAAAACGGATTTATTACAAACCTGGATCTGTATGTCTGGGAAGAGGTGTGCCGGATGCTCCGTGAATGGGAAGCGAATGGCATTCACTTCCTGCGCATTTCCGTCAACATTTCCCGTGCAGATTTTTACAAGCTCGATCTTTGCGAGGTGCTCCCTTCCCTGACAGATCGGTATGGCATTTCACGGGACAGGCTGCATCTGGAAGTCACGGAATCCGTCGTAGCAGAAAATCTTTCCTATATCGCAAAAACAGCCCGGGAACTCCGAAAAGAAGGCTTTGTCATCGAAATGGACGATTTTGGAAGCGGCTATTCCTCTTTAAATATGCTGAATCAGCTGCCGATGGATATCCTGAAGCTGGATATGCAGTTTATCCGCAGCGAAATGGATAAACCGGAAAGGCAGGGGATCCTGCGCTATATTATCGGGTTGGCGCACTGGCTGAATCTGGATGTGGTTGCGGAAGGGGTGGAAAGCCGCCGGCAGCTGGAGCGTCTCAAAGACCTTGACTGTGACTATGTGCAGGGATATTACATGGCAAAGCCCATGTCTCCCGAAGATTTTCAGAAGCTTGTTGAGAATCAGAATGACAGAGAATCGGATGCGGGTCAAACCTGTGTGCCGATTATAAAGAAGAAGACAGAGAATGGAATCCTCTTTGTGATATGCGAAGAAGACTGCGCCCGCAGTTATATCCGCAGCCTTTTCGAGGATAGCTTTGAAGTGAAAGAGGCGCAGAATGAGGACAGTATGCTCACAGGTCTCGGCCGGTTTGGCAATCATATCCAGGTGATCCTGCTAAGCGCTGCTCTTGCCAGGCAGAACCAGTCTTCCATCTGGAATATGCTGCTGAAGGAAAAGCGGGTATGGGACACGCCGGTGATCCTTTTTGGAGAAGCCAGTGCGGACGAAGAAGAGCAGGCACTGGAAATGGGTGCAGATGATTTCGAAGGAATTCCCTGCAGGCAGGAAAGCCTCCGCATACGCGTAAAAAATGTACTGGGGAAGAAAGAAAGCCTGCGCCGGCAGCTCCTGAATGACAGCCTTCCGGGTGCTATGATGGGTTGCTACTGGGAGAGCGGACTTCCAGTCTATTTCATCAACGGAATGATGCTGGATTTGCTTGGATATGACAGTGATACAGATTTTATAAATGACACAGATGGTCAGATGATGAACGCGATTCACCCGGAAGATGGCCCGGCTATGAATGAAAGCATGGATCTGCAGCTGTCTGCTTCCCTGCAGTATTCTCTGGAATATCGGATCAGAAAGAAGAACGGAAGCTATATCTGGGTACAGGATATCGGGCGTCTTGTAAAGGCTGAGAACGGGCGGGATGTCCTGATTTCAGTTTTCATTGACAATACAGCTGAGAAAGTGCACCAGGCACAGGAGAGGGAACAATACGCCAGGGAAATCGCCTTTTTCTCTGAGATTGCATATCCCGGCGGGATCAGGGGGAAGATCAATCTGACCAGAGACCTGATGGAACAGTATTTCCATACCACCGAAGTCTGTATTTCCTACGATGGCGATACGTTCAGCCATTTTGCAAAGAAACTGGCAGATTCCGCAGCCGGACCGGGCTACCGGAAAAAGCTTCTTTCTGAGCTGAATCGTGAAAAAATGCTGAATGCGTTCCGGGATGGAAAACGGGAATATCATTTTGAGTTTTTACGGAAAACGAACAACGAAAGGCTGTTCTGGGCCTGCATGGATTTCCGCCTGTATCTGAACCCGGATACGCAGGATGTAGCCATGTTCTTCTATACGCAGAATATAACAAATAAAAAAATCCGTGATTTTGCCTTCCAGTTTGTGACTAAAATGGATTATGATCTGATCTGTGATGTAGACATGATGGATGGAACCTATCGGATGCTCTCTTACCGGAGTGAGGGCACAGATATTCCCAAAACAGGCATCTTCCAGGAAGGAATACGCCAGACGGCCTGCTCCTGGATGAATGAAGAGACACGCCGCAGCTACCTGGCATTTATGGATTTTGAGAATATTCGTAAGCATCTGGAAAACCAGGGCATCTACAGTTTTATCATTAATATGGCGGACAAAGAAGGCAGTTTGAGAACAAAGAAGTACCAGATTTTTTATACCAGCAAGCCGTTGCTGCGCGTGGGGATTACCCGCACGGATGTGACGGACGTTGTGGAAGAAGATATGATACAGGCGTGACCTGGCCTATGGACGGCATCCGGCCAGTGAAATCGCTGCGTGAGAGAACCGGATGCCTGCTATTACGATGTATTATTCCCGACGGCGTGTCTGACAGCCACGGTTTTTTTACTTGCTGCAAACGTGGACAGCTTGTTTACCTGTGCCTTTTTTGACTCCATGGACGGATGTACATACCGCTGGAGCGTAATGTTCACATCTGAATGTCCGAGATTCTCGCTGAGTGTTTTGATGTCAATCCCCATCTCGATACAATTGGTCGCGTAGGTATGGCGGAGATTATGGAATTTATGGTATTTCACGCCGGCTTTTTTCTGAAAGTACTTAAATCGGCTCCGGCAGACGCGCGGCTCCATGCATTTTTCGTTTCCGGTCACTACATAAATGGAGTCTTCTCCTGCACGTTCTTTAATATATGGAACAATATCCGTTGGGAGTGGTACCGTACGGATGGAACAGATGGTCTTAGGCGTTCCCACTACCACATGTGTTTTGGAATCTGCGTCTGTGTCAACATCAGAAATGCGGGATACAGTTCTGCTGATCGATACGGTCTCGTCTGCCCAGTTAAAATCCGCCCACTGCAAACCGCAGACCTCTCCCTCGCGAATCCCGGTATAAAGGCAAAGCAGCACTCCCAGGCTATACGGGGTATCTTCCATCAGAGCCTGTTCTTCCAGGGATTTTTGTTCCTGCTTTGTCAGGACAACGACCGGAGCCTGTCTGGTACTGATCGACAGGGAATCCGGCACTGCATCAATCAAATTGTGAGATTTTGCATATCGGAGGATCCGGTTGAGTGTGCCTTTGATCTCAGAAAGGGTTTTGTCTGAGAGAGGAGTTCCATCCTTAAGTCCTCCGTGTTTTTTCTTTGCAAGCAAAAAAGCTCCAATCCGGTCGGTATCCATATCTTTTACTGCACTATCCCCAAATTCCGGCAGAAGATGTTTTTCTACCATAAACGAATAAGCGGCATAAGACGATTCCTTTACAGAGAGTTTTTTCGTCGCCAGCCATTCGGCGGCAACCGTGCGGAACAGTATGGGATTTTCCCGCATATCAATCGTCCGGCACACAGCATCTGTATATTTCGGTGGCTCTGCTGTTTCCAGCCGTTTCGAAGCGGGGACCGGAATGGATACGGGAACTTCACTGGCAGAATCCGGCGGAGAGTCAAGACCTGAGAGATATTTTTTCTTTAACTCCCTCACCCCTTTATAGGTGCGGCTGTACAGGTACTTATAACTGGTTCTGCCATCCACAGGTGAACCACAGATTACCCGCGCTTCCCAGCGCCCATCGCTTCTTTTACGGATATTTTCCCCGCGTCTTCCCATATGTTTCCCTCAACTTTCTGAATGTTTGTATCTGCCTGTGCAGCTTCTGCCAGATCACTTCTTACTCTATATGGTAAAAAAGGTAACGATTCAGAACAGCAGGCCGCCTTGCAGTTCTAAATTGTTACAAAAAAGTGGCCATAATTCGAACACGAATCTGACCACTGGAGTAGAAGTTTTTCATTTTTTGCTTTTATGCGAGAAGATGTTCGGAAGCAGCATGGACTTGCGCGTAAAGCGGTTTTTCCTTCTTCATCCGGGTGATCTCTACGAGTGAGAGCCCGGTCATGTCCACGAGTATCGTGCGAATCGGATCCTGGCGAAGCTGACTGTCCAGATAGCGAAGCAGCGCTTCCTTATCATCCGCGGAATCCATGTTAATGAAGTCAATGATGATAATTCCACTGATATTTCGCAGCCGGATCTGGCGGGCTGCTTCCCTGGCCGCTTCCTGATTGATTTTGAAAAAGGCTTTCTGCCGGTTTTTTGCGCTGCCCTCATATTTTCCGGAATTTACATCGATCACCGTAAGAGCTTCTGTCGGCTGGATCACCAGATACCCGCCGCAGTTCAGCCAGACCTGTTCCGATAAGGCATGCTCCAGCTGCCGTTCCAGCGAATACTTTTTGCACAGCGGCTGCAGGGCATCCTGGTAAAAGAACAGCCGCGGCAGGTCTTCCGGCTGACAGACAGATAAGTACTCCTTTGCTTCCTCCCAGATCGCCGGATCATCGGTTACGAAACGCTCCGCGGAGGATTCGTAAAGATCAGAAAGACGTGAGATCCAGGTGTGCGGGGCAGCCAGGAGACAGCTGTAGCAAACCCGGTGTGCGCCGTCCGTGACGGTTTTCTGGTAAAGGGCCAGCAGACGATCCATGTCCCGCCGCAACGTGTCGCTGTCGGCGCCGCCTGCATTTGTACGCAAGAGCCAGCCATAGGTCCTGCCTTCCTGCTGCCCGTCCAGCTCGCGTACAAAGGCGGTCAGTCTCTTTTTTTCTTCTGCCGCAAGCGTGGAAGCAGCACTGATCTGGGTTCTTCCGGTGGTCAGCAGCAGATATTTTCCATGAAAGGTCAGATTGGTCGAGACCGACGGATATTTTGTCTTAATTGCTTCTCTGGAAACCTGCACCAGGAGTTCATCCCCCATCTGCAGCTTTGGCGAGCTTCCCTTTTTGGTATAGATGGGATTCTGAATCTCGTCCAGAGCCAGGTAGCATACCGTGTCCGGAGCAATCTCCACAAAAGCAGCACCTATGTTTCGGGCGATATCCCGGACTCTTCCCACATAAATATTTCCGAGAAGGGAGGCGTTCTCCTCACGGTCGCAGTGAATCTCCACGGCTTTCTCATCATGAATTAGAAAAGAAAAAACCGCATCCCGCATCCTGCATATGATATACTGATTCATAAAATGACCTCATGCCTGCAAAATCGATCTGTTTCAACGGAAAAGTGAAATCTTCGTTCCAAGATCATAGAGCGAGACCAGCTTCCGGCAATCCTCTGTCCCCATATCCGCGTAAATCTCACAGCGGTTGATCTCATACGCGAATGGATCCGGCTCAATACCAAGTGTTGTCAGGTACGTATCCAGAACCAGCTCCGGTTTCAGATTTGCCACGCTTCCGGAAGCGAGCTTCAGAAAAATCGTATCGTCTTCGTCCCGGAGTGCCCACTCATAGATCATCGGGCGGATATCCACCTCTTTTTCTGAACGCTTGGTCTTTTTCATGACGGGAATGCTTTCGCAGGCGAAAAAGTCCGCCAGGCCGCTTTTCCAGTCTGCCGCCGGCTCGTGCCCGGCACGAAAACGAACCGTGTAATCCGCCGCGGCGACAAGGGTCATAGCCTTGGCGGCCTTGCCTTCCGGTATCTGTACAAAGCCGGTGACAGCCAACTCCTCCGTTCCGGCCTGATTCAGCCGTTCAATCGCTTCCCTGGAGGAAATCGGGGACAGAAGCTCGATGTCCATGTATTCCGCGTCACTTGTGAGACCGATGCCAAGGGGAGAGGCAAAGGACATAATCATATGAGGGTTGAAGCCTTCCGTAAAAGCCACCTCCAGCCCGGCGCGGCGGATCAGCTTCTGAAAGTAGCGCATCACGTCGAGATGCCCGATGAATTTCATGCTTCCTTTTTTGGAAAATCTAACCCTTACTTTCAACACAGACACCTCCTCCATAGCAGCGCGAACCGCAGCCGGAGCACTGCTGACGGCAATTCGGCGTCACCACCGCTTCCTGTGCTTTCTTCCATTCCCGTTTCAAAAAGTCTTTTGTCACACCAATCCGAATAAAATCCCATGGGAAAATCTCATCCAGCGACCGTTCCCGGAGCGTATAAAAGTCCATGTCTATACCGGTATGCGCAAACGCGGCCAGCCAGCGGTCATAATCCCAGAATTCCGTCCAGGCGTCATAGAGCGCGCCATTTCGGTAGGCGTCCTCAATGACCTCCGCGATCCTGCGGTCGCCGCGCGCAAAAGCTCCCTCCAACAGGGTGACATCCGCCTGATGCCAGTTGTAGCGGATGCTTTTATGGTTCAGCATATCCTTGATCTCATGGTTGACGGTCTTCGCAAACCCCAGATAATCCCCCATCGGATGCATGGACGCCCACTGAAACGGCGTAAAGGGCTTCGGCACAAAAAAAGAGGTGCTGACCGTGATCTGGCATTTGCCGTTGCGGCTTTCCTTTGGTATGTCGTAATAGGTCCGGGCGATCTTATCCGCAAGGTGCGCAATCTCCCGCCGGTCTTCGTCCGTCTCCAGAGGCAGTCCCAGCATAAAATAAAGCTTCACCTTATTCCAGCCGCCGTGAAAGGCTTCTTCCGCCCCCTGCAAAATCACATCCTCCGTCAGCCCTTTGTTGATCACATCGCGCATCCGCTGTGATCCGGCCTCCGGGGCAAATGTCAGGCTGCTTTTGCGGACGTCCTGTATCTTCCCCATCACATCCAGAGAAAAAGCGTCAATGCGCAGGGACGGCAGCGAAATATTAATATTCTGCGTGCCGAACTCTTCCATCAGATAGTTCACGATCCCTTTCAGCTCACTGTAATCGCTGGAGCTTAACGAGCTGAGAGAAATTTCCTCCTGGCCGGTGGCCTGCAGCATCTGCGCGGCATGCTCTTTCAGACATTCCAGGCTTCGCTCCCGCAGCGGTCGGTAAATCATACCCGCCTGACAAAACCGGCAGCCACGGATACACCCGCGCTGAATCTCCAGCACCACGCGGTCCTGGGTCACTTTCATATAAGGGACAACCGGTTTTTCCGGATAGGGAGCGTTGGTCATATCCATCACCACCTGCTTCTCAATCTCGGCAGGAATATCCGCTTCCTGCGGCAGGAAAGAGGCAATGGTCCCGTCTTCTTTGTATGTCACATCATACAGAGACGGTACATAAATACCCGGGAGCTTCGCTGCCTGATGCAGGAATTCCTTCCGTGAGCAGCCTTCCGCGCGGCAGCGTTTATACAGATCAAACAGGGCGTCATAGACGGTTTCCCCCTCGCCAATATAAAACAGGTCAAAAAAAGGCGCCAGCGGCTCCGGGTTATACGCGCAGGGGCCGCCGCCTATCACTAGCGGGACCTCTTCCCCGCGCTCTGAGGCGTGCAGAGGGATCTGTGCCAGATCAAGAATCTGCAGTACATTGGTATAACACATTTCATACTGCAGGGTAATGCCCACAAAGTCAAACGCCCGGATCGGATCCTGTGATTCCAGCGCAAAAAGAGGAATCTTTTTTTCACGCAGAACCTTATCCAGATCCACCCAGGGCGAATAGACCCGTTCACACCAGACATCCTCTCTTTTGTTAAACATATCATAAAGAATCTGAATTCCCAGATGAGACATGCCGATCTCGTAGACATCGGGAAAGCACATCGCAAAGCGGATGTCGACCTTTTCCTTCTCCTTCATCACGGCGTTGATCTCGCCCCCGATATAGCGTGCCGGCTTCTCAACGGAAAGCAATATTTCATCACTGAGTGCTAAATTTCGCATGTAATCCTCCTGGATTTCTTACATTTGGTATCTATGCAGAACAGCAGGCCGAAGGCCGCATTCGGTGGGTATTATAGCATATCCGTTTATTGATTGGAAGAAAAAAATAAAACAGGGCCTGCCGTTCCCGGCCCTGTTTCGATTCTTCCTAATTAAGTTCTGCCTGCCAGCAGGCTGCTGGCAATCATTCCGATGACAATCAGGTCAATGCCGTAACTCATCGCCTTTTTCAAAAAAGTCATCTCCTGGTTTCATTAAATTTTGCATGGGACAGTATTCCAGGCGGCGGAATACTGCTGCAAGCGAATGTACAAAACAGATCAGAAGCTGCGCACAACAAGATTTCTCAGTTCTTCGCCGCAGGCATAGCGTCTGACATTTTCTATGCAAATCTCAACTATGTTGTTAAGGGTTTCCGGCAAGTGGTAATAGCCCGAAATATGTGGTGTCACAAATGCGCCGGGAATATCCCACAGCCGGTGGTCCGCAGGCAGAGGTTCCGGGTCCGTCACATCAAGGGCAGCCCCGAAAAGATGACCGCTCTCCAGGGCATCGCACAGTTCATCTGTGCAAACCAAATCGCCTCGGCCACCGTTAACGAAAATGCTTCCTGCTTTCATCAAAGAAAATTTTCCCCGGTCAAATAGCTTTTTCGTCTCCGGTGTGCTTGGCAGGAAAGCTGCGACCACATCCGTCTGCGGCAAAAGCATGTCCAGGTCCTCCATCAGATGAAGCTCGTCAATTCCTGTCGGGCAGACTCCAGGCATCCGTTTCACTCCGATAACATACGCGCCAAAGGCGTGGGCCAGGGATGCAAAATGACTCCCGATATCTCCGGTTCCAAGCACAAGCACCCGGGCATCGCTCATGGATACCACGTTGCCCTCGTCGCGCCAGATATGATTCCGCTGGTTGTCCCGGTAAGCCGGGAGGCGTTTCTCTAAGGCAAGTGTCATCGTAAACAAATGCTCGGATACCGCCTTCCCATAAGCTCCTGTGCTGTTGGTCAGCAGGGTGTTCTCCCGCAAAACGCCCGGTGCGGCGTATTGCTCATATCCGGCTGTATTTAAATGCAGCCACTTTAGATGTTCTGCCTGGCGCAGCATCGATACAGGTACGCTTCCCAGAATTATGTCCGCCTGGTGTACCTGCTCCTGTGTCAGTTTTTCCGCATCCGTAAATATAAAGCTTCCATCCGGCATTGCAGCCTTCAGGCGTGATTTTTACTTTTCCGTCATTGGTATTAAAGTCAATATTTTTTTGTCGCTTTTCATTTCTGCCTCTCCATACTATAAAACAATCCTTCTTGTAAAAAACTATTTGTATATTACTATTTTGCTGCACACAGCTTAAAATGTCAAGAAACATCCGCCCCATGGACGGCGTAAATCTACTGTAGGAATCGTAGTGGCGGAGACCACCAGAAATGC
>JAJQGP010000053.1 GCA_021200475.1 Lachnospiraceae bacterium | reverse complement strand
TAGCGACGACCGAAGCGGAGCGTAGACCTGCGGCCTGCTGTTCTGAATAGTTACCTTTTTTGTAACAGTTCAGAACAGCATCGAAATGAAAAGACAGGTGCGTATGAAATCTCATTTTCCGGATATACTGATAGCAGTTGGCGATGAAATGGTTGCAGCGGAAGCTGCGAATCCGCCAGAATGCGAGGAAGGAGCGGCGGAAATGATGAGACAGGAACAGCCGGAAAAAGAACAGCAGGAGCACACGGAAGAACAGAGCAGACAGGAAAAGGAGCAGCGGGAAGCGATCCGGGATACCGGAGAGGTGACTTTGCATGGGCGGATTCATCTGCTGAGCGTCATCGGGGAGATTGAGGGTCATGAGTGTCTTCCCAATCATTCAAAGACAACCAAATACGAACATGTGCTGCCTAAGCTGGCAGCGATCGAGGACAGTCCGGATATTGACGGCCTGCTGATTCTTCTGAATACAGTGGGTGGAGATGTGGAGGCCGGTCTGGCAATTGCGGAGATGATTGCGTCTCTGAGCAAACCGACCGTTTCCCTTGTGCTCGGGGGAAGTCATTCCATTGGCGTGCCCATTGCGGTTTCGACGGATTATTCTTTTATCGTAAAAACCGGGACGATGGTCATCCATCCGGTGCGCATGAGCGGGACGGTCATTGGAGCGCAGCAGACCTATGATTATTTCAGGCAGATGCAGGATCGCATTCTGGGATTCATCTGTGATCACTCGACAGCGACTATGGAGCGCCTCGAGGAGATGATGCTGGACACGGGAATTCTGACAAAAGACCTCGGAACAATCCTGGTCGGTGCGGAGGCGGTCCGCGAGGGACTGATCAATGAAGTGGGCGGTATCGGCGAGGCATTGAAGAAATTGTATCGCCTGATTACGGTTCAGAATCCGAACGCGCACCAGCTGCGCTGAATAGGAGATGTTACTGGTCACGCCTGTAAGGGCAGGAATAACTAAATCCGGTCAGGGGGTGTGACTGGAAACTATGCGATCGCCTGCCCAGAACCTGGCGACAAAATTTCCTTGTGCCTTGCTGAATTCTCTGCTATAATGAGCGGGTGGGCGTATCCATATATTACCTTGTGACGTTTCGGGGCAGCCTGTCCGGAAGCGTTATCAATCTGATTTCGGAGGCAGTTATGACAGTTTTACAGTCTATTTTTCTTGGAATTGTACAGGGACTGACGGAATTCCTTCCAGTCAGCAGCTCTGGTCATCTTGCTATTTTGGAAAACATGTTTCATATAGAAACGGATGGCGGGATGCTTTTTGATATCCTGCTTCATGTGGGGACCTTGCTGGTTGTTTTTGTGGTGTATCGCAAGGATATCTGGAAGATGATTTGTGAGGCGGTGTTCATGTTCGTGGATATCTGCTCGAATCTGAAGACCTTCCTGCTGAATCGGATACATAAGACTTCTCTGAAATATAAAAAAATCGTTCATAACAGTTATCGGAAATTTGTGGTTCTGGTTCTGGTATCGACGATTCCGACCGGCGTGATTGGCGTTGTGGGCGGTGATCTGATTTCAGATGCGAGCGAGACGCTGCTGATCCCCGGCATCTGCCTGCTGATCACAGCGGTTCTTCTGTTAATGGCGGATACGGTGCGGGAGGGCAATAAGCTGCCGCGGGATATCAGCTATCGGGATGCGCTGATCATTGGTGCGGCGCAGGGGTGCGCGACTCTGCCGGGACTTTCCCGTTCCGGAACGACGATTGCCGTCTGCCTGCTGTGCGGGATGGATCGTCGCTTTGCTGTGAAGTATTCCTTTATTCTGTCTATTCCGGCGATTATGGGCGCGGCGGTACTGGAGATTAAGGATGTGATTGCAGAGCCGGTTGCGATGTCTCAGGTCGGTATCTATGTCGCTGGTATGGTGTCTGCGGCAATTGTTGGTTATATCTGCATCAAGACGATGCTGGTGGTGGTACGGAACAAGAAGTTTGTCTATTTTTCCGTATATTGTACGATTGTCGGCCTGATTGCGATTGCGGGGAATTTTCTTCTGTGAAAGAATTTCCGCATACGCTATCGCCAGAAACGAGGCGCACAGGTGATGGAATCCTCAGCGCAGCCTGAGAGAAAGGGGAATATCTGGTTTGGCATCAAACGCGGCAAAAAAGACCGTGGGCGCGGACACGCAGAAGAAGACCACGGCTTCAAAATCAAACAAAAAGACGAGTACGACAAAGTCAGACACGAAGACGAGTACGGCAAAGTCAAATGCAACGAAGGCCAATTCAACGAAAATTTCAAAGACAACGACAAACAATGGCAGCCGCAGGACAAAAACAAAAACGGCTGCCTCTGTTTCGCAACTCGATGACCTGGAATCCGCCTGGGAGGGCGAAAGGGCGCAGGCGAATCCTCTGCTTGCGCGGGAGGCTCTCCTCTGGCTGGTTCTGGCTTTGTGCGTCTTTATTTTTATCAGTTTTTTTGGAATCGGCGGATACGTTGGCAATGTGATTTCAGATGTTTGCTTTGGCATTTTTGGCGTCTGCGCATGGGTATTTCCTCTGCTTTTATTTCTGGCATGCGCGTTCTGGATTTCCAATCACGGGAACCGGCTGGCAGGAATCAAATTTGGCGGCTGCACGGTATTTTACCTGTGCCTGTGCTGCTTTGCGGCTCTGATGGAAGACAAATATGACGGTGTATACCATCTCGGTAAGCTCTATGCGCGCTGCGCGACTGGCAAGACGGGCGGAGGTGTTGTGGGCGGTACCGTGGTTTATTTTCTGGCGCCGGCTCTTGGTGCGGCAGGAGTCGCGGTTCTGCTTGGCGTGTTCGCTCTGGTGGCACTTGTGCTGGTTACACAGAAATCTCTGATCGGCGGCGTAAAGAGGCAGGGAGACCGGGTCTATCAGTCCGCGAAGGAATCCTCCGAGCGGCGAAGGGAAGAGCAAAAAAAGAGACGGGAATGGGAGCAATTTGAGGAGCAGAACCGAGCAGAGCGTGACAGAATACAGGAATTCTCTGGCGACACGGCAGCGAGTGGAGAGCCCGGGATGAGGCGCGGCCTCAGACAGGAACGTATGGCGGTGTCTTCTGAGATTCCCATGCAGGTCTCGACGCAGAATCTGGAATCATCTTTTGAAACAGAATATACCAGTGAAAATAAAAAGGAAGGGAAAAACGTGCGTCCGGCTGCGCCGGAGGAACGGCAGCTTGATGTCTCCATGATGTTTGCGGAATCGACCAGTGAGCGGCGTCACCACCGCTATGCCAGCGGCGTGACGACCAATACCAGGATCACCGGGGAGCCGGGGCAGGTCGGAGTGGAAGTACATGAGATCCTTCCAAAAGCGTACGACCCGGCGGCAGGCCGCGATTCCAGGAAGGGTGACAGGCGTATCTCCGGTCTGGATGCTTCCGCAGAGGCGGAAGAGAAAGAAAAGGACGAGACGAATTATATTGATTTAGAGAAAGAGAATCACTCAGACCGGCATAAGGCAGAAGCCCGGGCGGCGGCACCAGAGCCGGAACAGGAGATTTTTCCGCTGCACATCGAAGGAGTCGATGAGGAAGAGCGCACGGAGGATTCCGGGAAAACACATCTGGAAGCGGAGACAGATTTACGTGAAAACCGGGGAAAGGAGCAGTCGCACGGGGCGGAGA
>JAJQGP010000065.1:7043-19897 GCA_021200475.1 Lachnospiraceae bacterium | reverse complement strand
TCTATTATAGGAAGAATATTGAAACTTACCAGACACGTCTTATTTGACGCTTACGATTTTTATTCCTTTCCATATTATAATTGTTATCGTAACAGGTCATTCCAGACTAACACCAGGGAGTGTTTCGTTTATGCCAAATTCTGATTATACCAAAAGCGCGTTGAAAAAAGCGTTAAAAGAGCTTTTAGAAGAGGAGTCTTTTGAAAAAATCACCATTTTCCAGATTTGTGACCGATGTAATATCAGCCGAAAAAGCTTCTATTATCATTTCAGGGATAAATATGATCTTGTCAACTGGGTTTTTGATACGGATTATATCACTGTTGCCAAAAACCGGCCTGCCAATGCGGATGACTGGGAATTCATGGAATCGGTCTGCGGCTACCTGTATGAAAACCGCTCCTTCTATCGAAAGCTTTTCAAGATAGAAGGACAGAATTCTTTTTCGGAACATTTTCAGGAATTCCTGTATCCGCTCATCCAGAACCGTGTGAAAACTCTGATCGGAAAAGAAGACGTCCACCCACTCTGCGTCCACCTCCTGTCAGACGGCATTCTATGTACGCTGAAGCGCTGGCTGCTGGAAAAAGACTGCCTTCCTCCCGACCAGTTTGTCGCATCTTTAAAAACCATTATCCAGGGAACCGCCGTGGCCGTCTGCCAGGAAATGGAACAGAAAGCTTCTTTCAAAAATCAGTTTCCCGGCTCAATTCACGATTTTTCAGATAATGCCGCGTCATTGAATAAATCATAAACACAGCGCACACCGCGGCCAGAAAGACTGAAATCAATAAAATCAGAAATGCGGCACGATACCGATGCCTGTCCTTATACAGCCACAGGATGAACGGAATCAGTAAAATCCGGAACAGGGACCATTTCGTTTGATGTTGTTCAGAACGATGCTCCAAAACTAATATATGGCAATTTCCGATGTCCCGTGCTATACTGACTGCAGTATAAATCCGGTTACGGACAGGAAAGCAGGAGAAACCTATGGCGAATTTTGGAATGATTCTTCAGTATGATGGTACCAGGTACAATGGCTGGCAGCGTCAGGGCAATACAGCAAACACGATCCAGGAAAAGCTCGAAGCCATCCTGGAGCATTTGTATGGAGAACCAATCGAGCTGAATGGCTCCGGACGGACAGACGCCGGCGTGCACGCGCTGCATCAGGTCGCAAATTACCGAATCCCCCGCATGCTCAGCCGCTATACCTGCCAGGAGATTCGGGATTATTTTAACGACTATCTGCCCGCGGACATCCGCGTCCTTTCCGTCCGGAAAATGGACGAGTGCTTCCACGCCCGCCTGAATGCCACAGGAAAGCTCTATGAATATCGAATCGACTGCGGCGAAATTGCCCATGTATTTGACCGTCGCTACCTGTACCGCATCGAAGAGCCTCTGAACCTGCAGCGGATGCGGGAAGCCGCGGACGCCCTTACCGGGACACATGATTTCCGGAGCTTTTGCGCGAATCGCCAGATGAAAAAATCCACTGTCCGCACACTACATGAGATCACCTTCGAAGAATCGGATGGAATTCTCTACATCCGTTACTTTGGCGACGGTTTCCTGTACAATATGGTGCGGATTCTCACCGGTACGCTGCTTGAAATCGGTACGGGAAATATGCTGCCATCCCAGATTCCCGGAATCCTCGAAAGTGCTGATCGCTCCATGGCTGGCTTTACAGCACCGGCACAGGCATTGTTTCTTGTGGACGTTTATTATGAAAACATGCAGTGATACACCTTTATCCTTCGAATTCTGTTTTTTGTTGCAGATGATGTGAAAATGGCACTCTATCGTTACTGTTCACACTCCAACCACGCACTTGCTGCGTGGTCAGGGTGTAACCTGTAACACGCTATCATCTTTCCACAAAAAAAACGAATTTTTCTTCATTTTCTCTGCCTTTTTCCGCGAATGTATGCTATAATAGAGGAGCCTGCATTGAAAAATTGCGACAGGAACTGTCATTTCAATGCTGGTTTTGCATATTTTTTCACCAGGAGGACAGATTCCGTGAAAAAGACCAAGAATCTCACCCCATTCTATGCGGTTGTTTTTTCCATATTCATTGTTTTCGCCATTGCCAGTATTATGGTCTTTTTCCATTATAACCAGAAGGAAATCGAAAACAATGCCCAGCAGGTGGTGAAGGACGATGTAGATAGCGCAGCTTTCCATACGAATTCGATTTTTGAGCTGCAGTACGACTTTCTGCAGGGAGTCGCAGACTACCTGGGGGACAGCACAGACACCATTACGGCGGATCTGCTTCCGCTGATCGAGAATATCTCAAACAGCAACAGCCTGAATCTGATCGCCCTGATTGGCGCAGACGGGAACGCCTATTACAGCGACGGCCCTGAAAGCAATGTCGGGGATCGTGAATATTTTCAGGCTTCTTTCGCTGGCGAATACGCACTCAGCACCCCCATCGTAAGCAGGGCAAGCGGAAAAACCCGCATCATTCTAAGTGTTCCGATCCGGCACGAGGGCACAGTCATCGGCGTTCTGGGCGGTTCCTACGACATTGACAGCCTGGCGGAGCTTTTGTTTGACTTTTCCTCCGGAGAGACTGGTCATTATATTCTTTCCACAAGAGATGGCACTGTGATCTGCACCGTTCCTTCTTCCTCTTCGGATGAAGCAGAGGAGGAAAGTGAAGCCGGCACAGACAGCGCTGATTCCAAGATCTTCACACTTTCAGCGAATGACAGTCTTTTCGACATTTACAATCACCTGGTTACCGTTCGGTCCACTACTTATATTGATGAGGAGACCGGTAAGAAAACCAGTTTTTCCGCTACCGCCTGGAAGGATGACTACGAAAATGGCCGCTCCAATCTGGTCACTTTCAACCTCACCACAGAGTCTTATTATTTCTGCTATAAGGTTCTCGGTGACGCGGATGACGCTTCTTCTGTCCTCAATAACTGGATGCTCTGCTACATTGTGTCGGTGGATGATGCACACGAGGATTACAGTACCTTTACCGCTTACCAGACAAGACTGTTTCAGGTATTAGCGGCCGGACTGCTCGTCATGCTGCTGGTGATCCTGATCGCCACCTTCCGCAAGCAGAAGAGTCTGGTGCATTTTGCGGAGACCGACCTTCTGACCGGCATTAATAATAAGAAAACGACGGAAGAATACATCAAGCTCTGGCTCGCCGATGAAGCCTGCTTTGGCACACAGGCTTTCCTGATGGTGGACATTGATCACTTCAAGGGTGTCAATGATGCCTACGGACATGCAGTGGGGGATATCGTACTGAGTAAGATCGGGCAGGGGCTGAAAAACATTTTCCGTGAAAGTGACATCATTGGCCGACTCGGCGGCGATGAGTTCGGTATTTTCATGAAAAACGCATCCCCGGAAATCGCGGTTGAAAAGGCCGAGCAGATCAGCCAGATGGTGTGTTCCATCCGCGTAGACGCACACCCCGAGCTACTTCCGACCGTCAGTATCGGCGTAGCGCTTTTCCCGCAGCACGCGAAGAATTTTATGGATTTGTACAAGAAAGCCGATTCCGCATTATATATCGCGAAAAACAATGGACGCGATCAGTATGTTCTTTATGACATCCGTACGATGGAGTAATAAAAAGGATTACCGGTTATCAGTCATACTCCGACCACCGCTGCGTGGACAGGATTGAAAATTCAGTGAAAGCCGCGGCCGACTTCAGCCGGAAAAACTCTTTACGTAATACCGCACCTGAAGAATATGAAATCCCCTGCACGATTTTTCATTTTTCGTACAGGGGATTTTCGTTTTCTATATACGTTTTATCACCACATCAGGTGCAAAAACAATTCCGAACAGCAGGCCGCAGCCCGATCTTCCCGTCAGCAGATCTCCGCTCCCGACGGCATCTCTTTTTCCGGCGTCATCAGTGAAAGATTCCCGTCCGCATCCTCCGCGCAGAGCAGCATTCCCTCGGATACCAGACCGGCCATCTTCGCAGGCTTCAGATTTACAAGTACCATTACCTTCTTGCCGACCATCTCCTCCGGCGAGTACGCCGCTTTGATGCCGGAAAGGATCTGGCGCACCTGATTTCCGATCTTTACCTGTGAGCAGAGCAGTTTTCTGGACTTTTTCACCTCTTCACAGGCAATAATCTCACCCACCGCAAACTGCAGCTTATCGAAATCATCATACGTGATCTCCTCTTTGGGTTCCAGGATCATCTCCTGTGCGCCGCCCGCTTCGGATTTATCACCCGCTGTGCTGTTTTCCGCGCTTCCGGCGTCCCCCGGCTGTTTGCAGGCAGTTTCCGCACCGTCCGACCCGCCGGATGGCTTCTGTGCCTCAGTCGCCTGCGCCTCGTAAGCAGCTTTCCGCGCGTTCTCCGCCTCAAATTCCGCCATCTGTGCTATGCGGATCTGTTCTGCTTTCTCCATCACAGCCTTTCCGTCCAGGCGTGCAAACAGGATCTCCGGCTTTTCCGTCACCCTCGTGCCGGATACATAAAGTCCAAACGTATCCATCTCATCCAGTGAGCGCTTCTTCGCGTTCAGCTGGGTCAGAATACGCGCGGAGGTCTCCGGCATAAAGGATTCCAGCAAAGACGCACCGATCGAGATGCTCTCCGTCAGATTATACAGCACCTCCGCCAGGCGGTCCTTCTTTGTCTCATCCTTTGCCAGCGCCCACGGCATCGTCTCATCAATGTATTTGTTGCAGCGCTTAAACAGCGTAAAAATCTCCGTGATCGCGTCCGCAACGCGCAGCGCATCCATCTTCTTCGTCACATTTTCCGGAACCGCCAGGGCAGTTGCTTTCAGGTCTTCGTCCACCGGCTCTGAGGCGCCCGTCCTCGCGACCACGCCGTTGAAATATTTATTCGACATGGAGATCGTCCGGTTCACCAGGTTGCCCAGCGTATTCGCCAGCTCAGAATTCACACGCTCAGTCATCAGCTCCCAGGTGATCACGCCGTCATTCTCAAATGGCATCTCATGCAGCACGAAAAAGCGCACCGCGTCTACACCGTACACATCTACGAGGTCGTCCGCATAGAGTACGTTTCCCCTCGACTTGCTCATCTTCTCGCCGCCCTGCAGAAGCCACGGATGCCCGAACACCTGCTTCGGCAGCGGAAGATCCAGCGCCATCAGGAAAATCGGCCAGTAGATCGTATGGAAGCGAATGATATCCTTGCCAATCAGATGGAGATCGGCCGGCCATAACTTTTCAAACTGCTCTGTACTCTCTCCTTCTGCGTCATATCCGATGCCCGTGATGTAGTTGGTCAGCGCATCCAGCCAGACATAAACCACATGCTTCTCATCAAATGTCACCGGAATGCCCCACTTGAACGAGGTTCTCGACACACACAGATCCTGCAGACCCGGCAGCAGGAAATTGTTCATCATCTCATTTTTGCGCGACACCGGCTGAATAAACTCCGGATGTCGGTTGATATGGTCAATCAGGCGATCTGCGTACTTACTCATTTTAAAGAAATACGCTTCCTCCTTCGCCGGCTTTACCGGCCGCCCGCAGTCCGGGCACTTGCCATCCACCAGCTGAGACTCCGTCCAAAACGACTCGCACGGTGTACAATACATTCCCTCATACGCGCCCTTGTAAATATCGCCCTGGTCATACAGCTTTTTAAAAATCTTCTGCACCTGCGCTTCATGATCTGCGTCAGTCGTGCGGATAAACTTATCATAAGAGGTATTCATCAGATCCCAGATCCGATGGATTTCCCCGGCAACCTTGTCCACATATTCTTTGGGCGTCACACCCGCCTCTGCGGCCTTCAGTTCAATTTTCTGACCATGCTCATCCGTCCCGGTCTGGAAAAACACCTCATACCCCTGCTCCCGGCGGAAGCGCGCGATACTGTCCGCGAGGACAATCTCGTAAGTGTTCCCAATATGCGGCTTGCCCGATGTATAGGCAATCGCGGTCGTCATGTAATATTTTGGTTTACTCATGTTCTATCTCCCTCCTAAAGTCGAGCAGGGCGTCTCTCTGCACGAAAAACTTGTTTTACCTTATCACAGGCGAAATTATCTGTCAAGTAGCGAAATAGTTGCCATCAGCTACTGGTCAGACCCGCGTTACGCGGCAAGTGCATGATCAGAATGTGACCAGTCATGCAAAAATTTCAATTCATTTTTATCAGAATGTCATTCCCCCGTCCGGCATATACTTTTCTGAAAAGCATTTTGGAGCACACCATGCCGCAAAACAACCGTCATCCCGGGACACCCTCAGCCACGGCTTCTTCCGCCAGCTCACACGTGAAATTCTCCTGCAGCCGGAGAAGCCGCTTCGGAGCCATTTTCCGCTCTTTACGTCCGGCTCTTTTCGCCGCCATACTCACCCTCCTTCTCTGCCATCTCATTACACATCCGCCGTCTGTTTTTCTGACCGAAGAACAGCGATTTGCTGCGTTTACAGAAGAGGTCTTCCGCGAAGAGCTGTCCGGAAATACGCTGAATCTTCACTATCTGGTAGCAGACCCGTCCGCATACGGACTGGAGGATGCAACGGTATCACTCGGCAATGCTTCGACGGAAGCGCGTGAAGCCTCCTGTGCCACGCTGGAAAACTACCGCTCCTCCCTGCTGAAATTTGATTATGAAAAACTTTCCGAAAAGCGTCAGCTCACCTATGACGTCTTCCTTTCTTATCTGGAAACGGAGCTGGAAGCGGCCGATCTGCTCCTCTACGATGAACCGCTCGGCCCGATGCTTGGTGTACAGGCACAGCTTCCGATTCTGCTCGCGGAATATGCATTCCGCACCAAAGGAGATATCGAAGATTATCTCACATTGCTTACCCAGATTCCGGATTATTTCGATTCTCTTCTGTCCTTTGAGCAGGAGAAATCCGCGGCCGGACTTTTCATGAGCAGTGCATGCGCACTGGAAGTCATCGAGCAATGCCTGGATTTTGCGGCCGAAGGAGAAGATCATTATCTGATTGCCATTTTTGATGAAAAAATAGATAAAATAGCAAATCTGACCACGGATGAAAAGATCGCTTACAAAACACGGAACCAGGCGATCCTGACCGGATACGTACTCCCTGCATACCAGACGCTGGCTGCCGGACTGGCCGCACTGGAAGATACCGGAAAAAATGAAATGGGACTGTATTATTACCCGGACGGACAGGAATACTACAAATACCTTGTAAAAAGCACTGTCGGCGACAACCGCGAAATTGAAGAAATCGAAGAAGAAATCAAGACACAGATGGTGGCAGACTATGCGGCGATGCAGGAACTACTCGCCCCATCAGAGGATTCGGGGGACGATTCCTCATCAGAAACCGCTGCAGGCGCAACGAGGATCCTCCCTGAGGCCGAATCCACAGAAAGGTCCTATGTCTCCACCTTCACTTCCGACGATCCCGCTTCCATGCTCGAAGACCTGCGCGCAAAAATCACCGGGGATTTTCCGCTCCTGCCATCCGTTTCCTGTGAGATCAAGTACGTCCACGAATCCCTGCAGGAGTACTTAAGTCCCGCGTTTTACCTGTCGCCGCCGATCGACGATTTCACCAGCAATGTCATCTACATCAACCCGGCAAACGGATATTCCGGAATCGAGCTCTACACTACACTCGCGCACGAGGGATACCCCGGGCACCTGTACCAGAGCGTGTACTTTCTCTCGCAGACCCCTGATCTGCTCCGCACTCTGCTGGACATCGGGGGATACACAGAAGGCTGGGCTACCTACGTTGAAATGTACGCCTACGCCCTTTGCGATGAGGATCGCGCTTCCGCCTCCATCAGCCAGCGAAACCGCTCCTTCACATTAGGGTTGGCCTCCCTGCTCGATATCGGCATACACTACCGCGGCTACACGCGCGACGAGGTTGCCGCCTTTCTTTCCGCCCTCGGTTTCTCTGAAAGTACGGCAGACGCGCTCTACACAGCCATCCTGGAGTCTCCCGCCAACTATTTACAGTATTACGTCGGCTATCTGGATTTCTGCAGCCTGCGCGACACGCTGGAAGCAGCGGTCAGCGACTTTTCGCTCAAAAAATTCCATCAGGCAGTTCTGGAGACCGGACCGGTACCCTTCGACCTGCTCCGGGAACAATGCCTGAAAAAGCTAACCGGGTCAGACGAATCCAAAGGCTGACCCGGAGTTCTTCCTTTATAAAAGAGCCGCAGTTCTGCTTCCATATTGTCTGTTCTGAAGCTGTTACGAAAAACGCAGCTTCTTCATGCAGCCAAATCCGATCGCGCCCGGGCCAATGTGACAGGCGACACTTAAAGAAAGAGGATCCACCAGCATATCCGCCTCGTGATTCGGAAACGCTGCCTCCAGCTCCTGTCTCCAGGCATGCATCTCGTCCGTATAGGCGCCCGTATACGCCATCGCGAACTGGATATTTTCCGCCCGCTCATCCGCGCCGAAGCGCTCCTGGATATCCGCGCGGAGCGCCTTCAGCATCGTGGTGCGCGCTGCCTTTTTCGTCCGCGCATTCGCGTAAGAATCCAGCTTGTCCCCCTGGATCTGCAGCACCGGCTTAATGTGCAAAAGGGAACCCAGAGCAGCCACCGCCGGTGTCACCCTCCCGCCCTTTTTCAGATAATACAGCGTCTCCAGCGTAATATAAATACTTGCGTCAAGGCTGGTCGCAAGCAGCTTCTCCCGGATCGCCGCCGCGCTCATTCCGCCCTGGGCCATCCGCTTCGCGTCCAGCGCAGCCTGCTTCTGCGTCACCGAGATCCGCTTATTGTCCACCACAAACACGCGGTTCCCGTACTCCTGCGCCAGCAGCATCGCCGTGCTGCAGGTGCTGCTCAGTCCGCTCGACATCGGAATATGGGCAATCTCATCATATTCCTTCAATAGAGAATCCCACAGATCTGTCACATCCCCCACCGCAGGCGCGGAGGTAGAAATCTCTGCCCCCTCCTCCAGATGACGGTAAAACTCCTCCTGTGTCAGATTAATGTCCTCGTAAAACACTTCCCCATTGATCGTAAAAGGCATCGGGATCACAGAAACCCCCAGCTTCTTCGCCTCCATCTGCGTAATTCCGCTATTGCTGTCCGTTACAATCGCGACCCGATTCATACCGTTCCTCATTTCTTCTTTTTCCCTCTCCTGTCCGTTAAACTATGCAATCACCGCCCACACGTACACGAAAAATGCTTTCCATCAACGTAGCTATGCGTACTACATAATAAGGTATCATAACACGTAGCAGATAGAACTGCAATCTATATTTTCTTCAGAACAGTTACATTTCCTCTTGCCTTTCCCGCCGCACCACGCTATACTGTATTTATCTGAAAACAGGAAAGCCTGCCTGAACCCATGCAAACCAATTCGCGCCCTGATTGCCGGCCGCGCCATCATCACCGTCACCGGTGTCCGGGCAACCACCCACTACATCAAAAAAGGCCCGACACCCGCCTTCTTCTGGCTGAGGGTCTGACCATGGGTCTTGAATTCAAGCTCGGCAGTGAGATTCTCCGAACTGTCATCGTGCGCACAATGGACGAAATCCTGATCGTTGCCGGAATCATCGTCCTGCGTGCAGTGCTGACCTTCCTGCTGCACTGGGAGATAAAAAATGAAGAAGAAGAGGCGAAGAAATAGCCAGCGCTTTCTCTGTATTCCCACGCCTTACATCATCTGCCGCGCGAGGATTGCGCAGGCAGCGATCCCCGCAAACGTCGCAAGCAGCGCGCCGCACAGTGTGTAGCGCGCTTTTTTGATCCCTGCCGACGTAAAATAGACACTCATGGTATAAAAAACCGTTTCCGTACAGCACATCATAAGAGATGCGACCCGTCCAGTCAGAGAATCTGTTCCATACAGTTTATAAATTTCCAGGAGAAGTCCGGATGCGGCGCTCGAAGAAAACAATCTCACCACACCCAGCGGAACCAGAGCGGAAGGAAACAGGACGTCCGGCAGAATCCGTCCAATGACCGCCGCTGCCAGCTCTAAAAAACCCGATGCACGCAGGACGCCAGTCGCAGTCATCAGCCCAATGAACGTAGGGGCCAGCTTTGCGGCTGTTTTCAGTCCGTCTCCCGCGCCTCTGATAAAACTGTCATAGACTGCTGTTTTTTCCGCCATCCCATATCCCACGATGATAAGCACCACCAGCGGCATAATCAGATCCGACAGATACAGAAGAATTCCCATCGCTCATTTTCCTGCCTCAGGTCCTCTCCCTATTTTATGACGGAATCCGGATAAATAGACATTACCGCCGTTTTCTCTGTGCGCCCCATCCGAATGTCAGAACCGCTGCGCACATCAGAAGCATATAAGCAAACAAAGGCGTTACGTCCCCGGTCTCTACGGAGGTTTCCTCCCCGGTAGTCGAACCATTGTCGTCCACCGTATAAGAGGAGCTCGTGCTCAGGTAATCCGAAGAGGTCGATGCATAGATGGAATCCCAGTCGTCCGTAGACGTCGATCCATATACACTGTTCAGCAGAATTGTCTGGATTTCCAGATTATCCTGCGTAAACGCCGCTGTCGCGTTGACAATCTTGATCTGATAACCGAATTCCCGCTGGTTCGTAATCACATTGCCATCCTCGTCCACCTCCGCGATATAGACCGTCACCCCGGAGGTCGTCCCCAGATTCAGGGTCAGCTTCAGCGTCAGTTCACTCGCGTTATCCAGCGTCATCGCGATCGGGTCCGCATACAGCTCCGTCATGTCCGCGTCTTTAAACAGGCCGACGTAGAATGTCTCACTGACTGCTGTCAGCGCTGTACCGTTATACACCCGCTTTGTCAGGTAAAGGGTCGCCTTTGTGGCCTTCACCTTATTTGTAATCGTCACGGTCTGGCTGCTGCCTTTCGAAATCGTCACGGCCGGATTATCTACCGTTACCACGTAAGAGAAATCCGAGGAATCCGTAATCCGGTTCCCATACGCATCTACCTCCGCAATATAATAGGTCATATCACTCTCACCGGAAAGCAGGATGCGCCTGCGCACCGAGACCGTAGAAGCGTTTGAAAGGCTCAGCTGCACAATCGTAGGAGTGTCGCTGTAATCCGCGTTCCGGTAAATACCGGCATAAAAGGTCTTTGTCACTGCCTCCGCCGCGCCGGAGGAATCCGTCACATTCACGGTAAGCGTCAGCGTGCCCGTATAGCGGTAGCCGCCCGGCAGCGAGGCATATACACACTGCACCACCATGCTGCGAACCGCCTCCGACATCTGCACCATGCCGCTGTTCGTATAGCGGACGGTTCGCTCATCCGTCGAAGAGAGGACGACACCATATTCATCTGTCGCCGCCACATAGTAGACGCCATTCTGCGTCAGATTCAAAAAGGTCACATTCCCGGTAAAACCTTCCACATTGAGAGAGACCACGTTGCTGACCTTATTTTTGCGGGCGGAATCCGAAAACAGCGCGACATAATAGGTATAAGCGCCGCTTGCCTGATAGGTCCCTGTCGTCGTGTCATAAGCATAGACCTGGTAATCTCCCGCGTAAACCTCCTGCGTAACCGTAAGCGCATACCCCGTCGTAACCGTGGCCTCATTTTTCAGAACGACTTCCGTCGTGCCGCCCCGGACGACCGTGAACGCCACATCCGGCACCGGTGTATACCCGGTCGGAGCAGTAATCTCTGTCAGATAATACGTCTCCCCGTCTGTCAGCGCGTTTGTCCAGACGATCTCCGTCGTGCCGGAGGAAAAGGTCTTGCTTCCCACCGTCTCTACTTCATAAATGTTGCCGTCTCTGTCTTTCACAGCAAGGACCGCTCCCGCCAGCAGACTGCCATCCACAGAATCCTCCACCCGGATTTTTATCGTGGAATCATTTAATTTATTCCAGACATTGACCGCCGCGTCAGTTTCTCCACAGGAAACGGTCACTGCGTTTTCATCATCCAGGGACATCAGATAGGCAAAGCCGTTCTCGCCTGTCGTCACAGAAGCACCGCTGCTGTCCGTCTCCCGCAGGTAGAAGGTCTGCTGCGGCTTTGTCAGCTTCAGCTTACAGGTCTTCGTCTTCATGGACTCGCCGCCCATCGAAAAATGGATTGGAGTCTCATTTACCGCTGTCGTCATCTCCTCATCGCTGTAAATATTCACATAAAACTTTTCTGATGTCGAAAGCTCCAGACCATCCCGGTCCACCACAATCAGATTGATCGACAGCTTCACAACACAGTAGAACAGTTCCTCCGGCCAGGCTTCCGAATAGCAATACTGCAAGACGGCACTCTCTGCCGCCGACGTCTCCGTGCCAAGCGTCACCGACACAAGCGGCGAACTCAGTCCCTCTGTCGCGGTCAGCACCGTGCCATCCGCAGCCTCAGTCTCCGTTTCGCTCTCCAGGCCGGAGCCGTCCTCCGTCGCCCCCTCTTCTGTCTCTGTCTCGGCTTCTTCCGTCTGGAACGCATCTTCCGTCTCATCACCTGAGACAATCAGAAGGTTCCCATTCTCATCCGTCGCCGCCAGCAGATTGCCGGCCGCATCCGTCGCCGCCACATAATAGGTACCGGCCGCGAGGTTGTCAAAGACCAGGCTCTGGCTGCCGGACGAGCCAGTCGAAAAAGTCAGTGTCTTCACACTGCTGACACGGGTCATGGCTGACCCATTCTTTGTAAACAGCGCCGCGTAACCGACCAGGTCCGTCCCCGCTTTCAGCACAGAATCGCCATACAATGCCTGCGCCGATACCGTAATCGACCGGCCCGAAACCGTATCCAGAACCGCCGTGGCCGCCTCATCTGCCGTTTCTGTCTCAGATTCTGCCTCCGTATCTGTTGTCGGCTCCGTTTCTGTTGCCGGCTCAGACTCTGCCTCCGTTTCCGTTGCCGGCTCCGTTTCTGCTTCCGTTTCTGTTATCGGCTCCG
>JAJQGP010000065.1:0-6943 GCA_021200475.1 Lachnospiraceae bacterium | reverse complement strand
TTCTGCTTCCGTTTCTGTTATCGGCTCCGATTCTGCTTCTTCTCCATACGCGTCCTCACTGGCAGCAGAAGATTCCGCTTCCGACTGCTCAGCCGTCCCGTTCGCGTCTTCCGACTCCGCAGCTGCCTGTACTTCTTCTTCCATCTCATCCGCCAGGAAAACAACCGGCAGCAGTGTTACATTGTCCTGCTTTACCGTCACAGATTTGGCATAAACCGCGCCCGCAAGACTGGCCTCGCTCTCCACCGTCGCCGCCGGGGCAAGAATGGTTCCCTGCAAATTTCCGGAAAACTTCAGCTTCCCCTGGTAATCCGTGTACGCATCATCCTCTATCGCCACAAAATTGTAAATCACAGAGCCCGACTCCAGAGAATCCGTATAGGTAACCGTTTTCCCTGACCGCTTCATCGAATAGCCTGAAAACTCCAGTTCCTGATCCGCACTGTCCGCAACGATATTGATCACATAAACCATATCCGTTATATCAAGCACCTTATCCGCAAAAAGCGCCGTCAGCTGCGTCTCATCCAGGCTGCCCTCTTCATCCGCGTAGAGATTGATCACGGTAACTTCATCCGTCGTCTGCGCGTCCGCCAGCGTCTTCGAAACCTGCGCAAGCTCCGTAAGCACCGCCTGTCCATCCTTTCCATCCAGGATCAGAGCCTCCAGAACATCCTCCTCTGTCAGGGCTTCGCTGTCGTCCGCCGCCGCGTCATCCGAGATTGCCGCAGGCATATCCTCATTCGAAGCCGCCGCACTCTCTGCGACATTCTCCGATTCGGCAGCCACCAGATCTTCCAGAACCTGCGCAGTCATTTTCTCCGTTACCTTATCCGGAACGGTCACATCCTTCGCCACAAACAGGTAAGACAACGCCTTTTCCAGCTTTTTCACCAGGTTCTCACGCTTCAGCTTCTCTCCGGCATTCTGCCGGGCGGAACGCTCCGTCTCGGTCTCTGTCTCCTGGGGGGCCGTCTCCGTGGCAGATTCCGTCATCGATTCCGTCTCGGTCGTCTTCCCAGCTTCCGTCGAAGTCTCCGTGTCCCCGTTCCCGGTCGCCTTCACCGCTTCGGTCGACGCTTCGGTATCGTTTTTCTCTGTCTCAGTCGTCTGTGACTGGGCTTCCGTCGCCTGCATCTGCGACTCTGTCGCTGCCGTCTGGGCTTCCGTTGACTCTGCCTGCGTCTGGGTCTCGGTCGCTGTCTGGGACTCCGTTGACGTCACTTGCGTCTGCGACTCTGTTGACGCCTGCGTCTCGGTGGCCGCCTGGGTCTGCACTTCCGTCACCTGCGTCTCAACGGTCTGCGCGTCTGTCTGCGTCTCAGCCGCGCTTCCGGTCACAGCACACTGCTGTACAAGCAGCGCAGCCGCCAGAAAAGCCGCCGCTGTTCTCCTGAGCTTTCCTTTTTTCCACATAATTTTCCTTCCATGCAGCCACCGTTTGCTTTCCATCCTCCTGCCGGATTGTGGGATGTGCAAACAGCCTTCCAATGTGCAAAATCATTGTCGTAGGTCACACTTTGACCAATTTACGTTATCATAATTACTACAGGTGTGACCAGTAATAAGTCATTACAAGTACTTATAAACTCCTGCCCGCGTCATTTCGTCCCGAAAATGCGGTCGCCTGCGTCCCCCAGACCAGGCACAATATAGCCGTGCTCATTCAGATGGTCATCCAACGCGCCGATATACATATCTACATCCGGATGCGCCTTTTTCATCGCCTCAATCCCATCCGGCGCCGCGATAATACACATAAACCGGATATTCTTACATCCCTTATCCTTCAGCATCTGAATCGCGGCAACAGCCGAACCGCCCGTGGCAAGCATCGGGTCCACCACAAAAATCTCTCTCTGAGCACAGTCCGCAGGAAGCTTACAGTAATACTCGACCGGCCGCAGCGTCTCCGGGTCACGGTAAAGTCCGATGTGCCCCACCTTCGCTGTCGGCATCATCGCCAGCATGCCGTCTACCATGCCAAGACCCGCGCGGAGAATCGGAACCACTGCCAGCTTCTTGCCGCTTAACTCCTTCACCGTCGTCTTCGTGATCGGTGTCTCAATCTCCACGTCCTGCAGCTTCAGATCGCGTGTCGCCTCATAGCACATGTACATCGCGATCTCCCCGATCATCGCCCGAAAATCCCTGGAGCCGGTCTCCTTTCTCCGGATAATACCAATCTTGTGCTGAATCACCGGATGGTCCATAATGACAATCTTCTGCATCTGTTCCTCCTTCTCCTTTTCCAGGCGCCGCTTCCATCACACAACGCCAGAATCACAGCATTTTTCTTATCTTACCATGCACCAGACACGAATTTCTGTGTTTTCTCTTAAGTTTTCTCTTATATCAGCCCGTTTTTCGCCTGAAAAAATATACGGATCCCACCTGCCGGGGAATGTACTTTCTTCCTTATAACTCCTCATCAATCATCTTTACCCGGCGCGCATGCCGCTCCGCTCCGGAAAACGGCGTATTCAGGAACGTCTCCGTAATCTTTACCGCCAGTCCCGGCCCCGTCACACGCGCACCCATGCACAGAACATTTGCATCATTGTGCAGACGCGTCGCCTCCGCGCTGAAACAGTCGCCGCAAAGCGCCGCACGGATGCCCTTATAACGGTTTGCCGTCATCGACATACCAATGCCTGTCCCGCAAATCAGGATTCCCTTCTCGGCATCACCCGAAAGAATCTCCTTCACCACGGCCTTCGCGTAGACAGGATAATCTACCGCATCCGCCGAATACGTACCGCAGTCCTTATACGCAATCCCCTTCTCCTCCAGATATTTCATAATCTCCTGCTTCAACTCGTATCCCGCCTGATCACATCCGATTGCTAACATAATAATTCCTCCTCATTTAATTGTACGACTAATTTTTTGATCATATATTGTAGTATTTCAAAGCACTGCCCATAATCCGCAAGTGTACCTCCATAAGGATTCGGCAGGTTCTCCGGCCAGTCCACAAACCGGAAAAGCACCTGCACCAGGTCCTCCCGTTCCGGCCGAAAGGTTTCCAGCGTCTTATCCCGCACCTCATCGTCAAACGTCAGAATCAGTGTTCTGTCGTCAAAATCCTCCCGCACCAGCGGATCACTCATGTGATGCTTCATGGTCAGTCCATTGCTCACCAGCACCGCCTCCGCCTTTGGATTAATCGGCTCCGGAAACAACACGACCAGACCCTTCGATGTCACATCCAGCTCATCCAGCAGATACTTACTCTGCATAATCGCCTCCGCCATCGGACCGACCGAAGTATCTCCCGTGCTCACAAAGATCAGCCGATCGTACTTCTTCACTGTATTCACCTCCTGCCTGCGCATCTTAGCACCTGTCTTTTCATTTTGATGCTGTTCTGAACTGTTATACACATATCACCTGGTGGCCTGCTGCTTTCATCAGGCGATTCATAATCGCCGGTCCCATCTGCGGCGTCTCGAATGATTCCGAATAAATCACCGACACCTCCAGCCGGTCAAACTCCCGCAGGATCGCATATAGATGTCTTGCGATTGAATGCTCGTCCGCGCGGGAACCGATCGACTCCACAATCGCATGCGCATAGCTGCCGGACGTCTCATCCGTCGCGATCACGCCAGGCATCCGCCCACTCTCACGCTCCAAAGCCGTCAGGGTATTGATCTTCTCCTGTACCTTCTCCCGGTCGCCCTCCACAATAAAAAGCGGCGCTTTCGGCGCATAATGGCGATACTTCATCCCCGGCGCCTTCGGCCGAACGGAAGAATCCGCCGCAAGCAGTCCCCGATCCATCTCCACCGGACCGATCACTTCCCGCAGCATCTCCTGACTGATGAACCCTGGGCGCAAGATCGTCGGCATCTCCTCCGTCAGGTCAAGGATCGTAGACTCCAGTCCGATCGAAACCTGGCCGCCGTCAATAATCATATCAATCACGCCATCCATATCCTCCGCCACATGCTGCGCCATCGTCGGACTCGGCCTGCCGGAGGTATTCGCGCTCGGAGCGGCAATGTATCCGCCTCCCGCCCGGATCAGCGCAAGCGCAATCGGGTTGTCCGGCATACGCACCGCCACAGTATCCAGGCCGCCCGTCGTCGCGTAAGGCACCGCGGCAGACTTTCTCAAAATCATCGTCAGCGGCCCCGGCCAAAACGCATCAGAGAGCAGCTTCGCCTGCGCAGGGCGATCCACCGTAATCCTTTCTATTGCTTTCCAGTCGGCAATATGTACAATCAGCGGATTGTCCGACGGCCGTCCCTTCGCCTGATAAATCTTCGCCGAAGCCCCCGCATCCAGCGCATCCGCGCCCAGTCCATATACCGTCTCCGTCGGAAACGCCACCAGGCCGCCCCGGCGCAAAATCTCACTAGCACGGCAGATTCCGTCCTCACAGACGCCGTCACGCATATCTTCCAAAACTGTAATCATCTTCTGTCTCCTTCTCTCAAACAGTATATCACTATAAGCCATTTTTTGAAACTCTTTTTATACGAAATGGCGAAAATTATTTGTAAAACCCGCCTTTTTTCAGTGTTCAAAACGAAAAACCTGTGTTAGAATAAGAAATATCAGGTGCCCGGCAAAACCGCGCACACACGTAAGGAAAGGACGTAAAGCCATGAATGAAGAAGAAAGAGTAATCGCACAGGAAAGCAATGAGACAGTCTCAGAAGCGGAACCCATCGGTGCAGGTGAGGCCGCAGAAGCCACATCTGACGTGGCCGAAACAGCAGAAGCCGTGACCGAGACGGCAGAAGCGACAGAAGCAGCCGTGGCAGAAGCAGCAGAAGCCGTGACCGAGACGGCAGAAGCGACAGAAGCAGCAGAAGACACTGCTGCACCGGCAGAAGACACTGCCGCAAACGCGGAGACATCCGCACCGGCAGCTCCGACCGAGACCATGGCGGACTACGATGACGCCATCACCGCCTCCATGAAGCCCATCCACGAAGGAGACATCCTCAAAGGCACCGTGATCGGCATCTCCGATGAAGAGCTGACCGTCGATCTCGGCATCTACACGGACGGTGTCGTCCGTCTGGAAGACGCCAGCGATGACCCCAGCTTCTCATTCCGCGATTTCGAAGTCGGCCAGGAGATCTCCGCCACCGTCATCCGCCGCGACAACGCACAGGGACGCATCCAGCTCTCCCTGAAAGCAGCCGCTGCCGTACTCGGATGGGAACGCCTGCAGCAACTTGAGAAAGACCAGTCCAACATCACCGTAAAGATCAGCGAAGCAGTCAAAAGCGGCGTAACAACCTACGTAGAAGGCATCCGCGGCTTCATCCCGGCTTCCAAGCTTGCCCTCACCTATGTCGAGAACCTCGACGAATACGTTGGCCGCGAGATCGAGGTCCGTGTCATCACCGCCGAGCCGGAAAACAAGCGGCTCGTTCTCTCCGCGCGCGATATTCTCCGTGAAAAAGAGCAGGAAGAGCGCAAACAGCGCATCTCCAACGTAGAGATCGGCCTTGTAACCGAGGGCACCGTAGAGACCATCAAGGACTACGGCGCTTTCATCAACCTGGGCAAAGGCATGAGCGGCCTGCTCCACATCTCACAGATCAGCCAGCAGCGCATCAAGCATCCCGGCGTGGTACTCAAAGAAGGCCAGAAGGTCAAGGTCAAAGTCATCGCCATCAAGGACGGCAAGATCAGTCTCAGCATGAAAGCACTCGAAGACGCACCGGCACAGGAAGTCGAAGAAGAAACCTACAAAATGCCAAAAGCAGAAGCGGCGACTACATCCTTTGCGTCATTGCTCAAGAATATTAAACTCTAAGGATATGAAACTCTAATGCTTTTCAGGAGAAAAATGCCGCCAGTCATAAAAGGACTGGCGGCATCTGTTTTGCGTTCAATTGTATGCATCTTCACTCGAAAGATACGTCAAAATCCCATCAAAGATTGCCTGCACCATCTGATCCTGGTACGACTCCTTCTGCAGCAGCGCCTCCTCTTCGGGATTTGTCAAAAACCCACACTCCACAATCACCGTCGTGCTTACCGACCTTTTTAATATGTAGTAAGTCGTATTCCCCTTCTGTACCCGCGGCCGCTCAATCTCCAGCTCCTCATTCAGACTATCCTGAATCGCCTCCGCCAGCTTCTTCCCTTCCATCGACTGCTCGTAATAAAACACCTGCGGCCCTTTCACCGAAGAATCCTCCGGATAGCTGTTTTGGTGAATACTCACCGTCAGAACCGGATCCTCCTCCTCAATAATCGCCACCCGCCGCTGCATATCCTGCGCTTTCTTATTCGACGCGTCCGCATCATACAAGCCGTCCTCCGTCGTTCGTGTCAGCACCACTTTATATCCTTCTGCTTCCAGCAGCACCGCCAGCTTCTGAGCATAAATCAGGTTCAGCACCTTTTCACTGACGCCGCTCTCGCCGATCATCCCCGGGTCGTCGCCTCCGTGCCCGGGGTCAATGACGATTGTCTGTGCGTTTAGTACCTCCGTCATCTCCTCTGACGTATCTTCCGCCATGGTCACTTCATTTTCCAGAAGACTCGCTGCCTGCCATTTTGCTGCGTATCCCGGCAGAATCAGCGCTGCCGCAAATACAGCAAGAATCATAAAATAGTGGAACAGGTTCATACCATTTCTTTTTTTATTCTCCACGCTCTGCACACTCATAACTCTGTTTTTATCAATATATGAGGAATCTGCCCGAAAAAGACAGCGCTTACCTGTCGTTTCATCTATCCTGTTTTTCGGTCCTCTGTGAAATTACTGTGAACAGCAGTTAATATTTTTTCATGTACAGGGGAATGAAAAAACTCAATTTTGGCGATTTTTTCGCTGTTTTTTGCGTTATAATACATTTGTAACAAAAAGGTGTCTACAGACCATATCATACACTTATCACAGCATGACAAGTCTGCAAACAATCAGCAGAAAGAAAGGAAGAGATAATATGGATACTTTAAAAGCTGA
>JAJQGP010000031.1 GCA_021200475.1 Lachnospiraceae bacterium | reverse complement strand
CTATCACATCAAAGAGTTTATTCTTACGTCAAATAACTTCGTGAAACAACCCTGGAAAAGGGGATTCGCGTATTGATTTTGTGAGAATGGTCTGATAAACTTAGAAACGGTAACAACCGCTTTCTGTCAGGAATATGGAAAATATGGAGCAAAGGAGTGTTTTACAATGGGGAAAGCATATGTTTTTCTTGCGGATGGATTTGAAGAGATTGAGGGCCTGACGGTGGTGGATCTGCTGCGGCGGGCCGGGATTGAGGTTCAGACGGTCTCAATTATGGAGCGCGTGCAGATCTGCGGAAGCCATGGGATTGAAGTGAAGGCGGATCTGCTGTTTGACGAGCTGGACGCAGAGGCGGCGCAGCTGCTTGTACTGCCGGGCGGGATGCCGGGGACAACACATCTTGCGGCACATGAGGGACTGGCGAAGCTTTTGAAGGAGCAGGACGCGGCGGGCAGACGGATCGCGGCGATCTGTGCGGCTCCGACTGTCCTGGGAGGACTTGGCCTGCTGGAGGGAAGGACGGCGGTGTGCTATCCGGGACTGGAGGAGAAGCTGACCGGTGCGACGGTCACAACGAATCCGGTGGAAGTCTCGGGAAATGTGACGACCAGCCGCGGAATGGGAACCGCAATTCCGTTTGGACTGTCGCTGATTGCGCAGCTTTTGGGAGCGGATACGGCGGAAAAGCTCGCGAAAAGCATTGTTTTCGCGTAAAAAGTGCTGGTGTTTTTAATGGCGCTGTGCTATACTATACAAATGACTGCAAACGTGGGAGTTTTGATTACGGTTCGCACCCGGAGAGACAGAGATGGATGGAAATCTGGTCAGAGGGTGGCTCGTAGAGGATCCCGCGTTAAGAAATGCGGCAGAGAATGAATCGCCGCGGAGAATCAAGGAGGATAGACGTACAATGAGTGTACAGGTAGAGAAACTCGAAGGCAATATGGCGAAGCTTACGATTGAGGTTTCAGCAGGAGCGTTTACGACTGCTTTGGATAAGGCTTATCAGACTCAGAAGAATAAAATCAGCGTGCCGGGCTTCCGCAAGGGCAAGGCGCCGCGCAAGATGATCCAGAAGATGTACGGCGAAGGCGTTTTCTATGAGGATGCCGCGAACAGCGCGATCAACAGTGCGTATCCGGCAGCAGTCGAGGAATGCGGGGAGATGATTGTTTCCCGGCCGGAGATTGACATTGTACAGATCGAAGAGGGCAAACCTTTTATTTTTACCGCAGAGGTTGCGCTGAAGCCGGAAGTGACACTCGGCGAGTACAAGGGACTCGAGGTAGAGATTAAGCAGCCGGAGGTCTCTGAGGAGGAAGTAAACGCGGCGATTGAGAAGGAACGTGAGCAGAATTCCCGTGAGATCGATGTGGATGATCGCCCGGTACAGAATGGGGATTCCATTAAGCTTGATTTTGAAGGCTTTGTCGATGGAGAAGCGTTTGAGGGAGGCAAGGGTACGGATTATCCGCTGACCATTGGTTCCGGTGCGTTTATTCCGGGCTTCGAGGAGCAGCTGATCGGTAAAAACATTGGCGAGGAGACCGAGGTAAATGTTACTTTCCCGGCAAATTATCAGGCGAAAGAGCTGCAGGGAAAGGAAGCGGTGTTTAAATGCACGGTTCATTCCATCAGTGTGAAGGAGCTTCCGGAGCTGGATGATGAGTTTGCCCAGGATGTATCCGAGTTTGACACGCTGGAAGAATACCGCAGTGATGTGCAGGCAAAGCTTCTGCAGCAGAAGCGGGACGCGATGAAGCGTGAGAAGCAGAACAAGGCGGTAGACAAAGCAGCGGCGAATGCCCAGATGGATATTCCGACTCCGATGGTAAATGAACAGATCAGCCGCATGGTAGATGAATTTGGCGCACAGATTCAGAGACAGGGACTGAGCCTGGATCAGTATCTGGAGTATACAGGTATGACCAGAGAGCTTCTGGGAGAGCAGTATCGCTCGGAGGCACTTCGCCGGATCCAGAATTCCCTTGTCCTGGAAGCGATCGCTGATGTAGAAAAGATCGAAGTCAGTGAGGAGCGTCTGGCTGAAGAAATCCAGAAGATGGCGGCTTCTTACCGGATGGAAGCGGATAAGCTGAAGGGACTTCTCGGCGAAAGTGAGCTGGAGCAGATGCGGGAGGACCTTCGGGTGCAGGCAGCTGTGGATCTGGTGACCGACGCGGCGGTAGAGGTAGACGCGGTAGAGACGGAGGATGAAGAACTGGAAGAGATTGCTGTGGAAGGTTCGGAAAAAGTGGCAGATGAAGCAGAGGAAGTGACGCTTGCTGCTTCGGATGAGGAAGAATAAACACATTCAGTAAGCACATTCGGTAGCTGAAAAGCATACTGAACGGTTGCAGCCATTAAGGGGGAAGGAAAACATGAGTTTTGTGCCGTATGTGATTGAACAGACGGGCAGAGGAGAGCGTTCCTATGACATCTATTCGAGACTATTGAAGGATCGGATTATTTTTCTGGGAGAAGAGGTAACGGATCTGAGCGCGAACCTGGTGGTCGCACAGCTGCTGTTCCTGGAGTCAGAGGATCCGAATAAGGATATTCACCTGTACATTAACAGTCCGGGGGGATCCGTATCGGCCGGACTGGCGATCTATGATACGATGCACTATGTGAAGTGTGATGTATCGACAATCTGTATGGGTATGGCCGCGAGCATGGGAGCTTTCCTGCTGGCGGGCGGCGCAAAAGGCAAGCGGTATGCGCTTCCGAATTCAGAGATCATGATTCATCAGCCGTCCGGTGGTGCACAGGGGCAGGCGACCGATATTAAGATTGCCGCAGACCATATTTTAAAGACAAAGAAGAAGCTGAACGAGATGCTTGCAGCCAATACCGGCAAGCCTTTGGAAGTGATTGCTGTTGATACGGAGAGGGACAATTTTATGTCCGCCGAGGAAGCGAAAGCCTATGGGCTGATTGACGAAGTGGTTACATCGAGATAAGTAAAATCAGGGTAATTATTCAGGACAGTACCTCGCACCTGCTGCGAGGTACGTATGAAAACGTATATTTTACAGGAAAAAGTCCCATCGCGTAGCGATTTTAAATGGACTTTTTCCCGTAACTGTGAAGGTACTGAACAGTTACAAATCAGGTAACTGTACAGTTCCTGCACAGTTACAGATCAGGACTGTTGCGCATGGTGAGGTAACAGTCCTTGTAACTATATAGGCCAGTTCTTCGTGCTTACAGCGAAGACCGTTTGATGAGGTGAAGATATGCCGGGTAAAATCATGGAGAAAGTCAGATGCTCCTTTTGCAATAAGACAGAGGATCAGGTGCGCAAGCTGATTGCCGGGCCAAACAGCGTATATATCTGTGACGAATGCATCGATATCTGCGCAGAAATCGTGGAAGAGGAACTAACCGAGGAGTATCTCGGGGAGGACCCGGATGCGATCAACCTGCCAAAGCCTGCCGAGATTAAGGCGTTTCTGGATGAGTATGTGATTGGGCAGGATGCGGCGAAAAAGGCTTTGTCTGTCGCTGTATACAACCATTATAAAAGAATTACCAGTGGGAAATATCTGGATGTGGAGATTCAGAAGAGCAATATTCTGATGCTGGGACCGACCGGATGCGGAAAGACGATGCTGGCGCAGACGCTGGCGAGACTTTTGAATGTACCGTTTGCGATCGCGGACGCGACCGCCCTGACTGAGGCCGGCTATGTCGGTGAGGATGTGGAAAATATTCTGCTGAAGATCATTCAGGCAGCGGATTACGATATCAAAAAAGCGGAATACGGGATTATTTATATTGATGAGATTGATAAGATTACGCGAAAATCGGAGAATGCGTCGATCACGCGGGATGTCTCCGGGGAAGGTGTGCAGCAGGCACTTCTGAAGATTCTGGAAGGAACGGTTGCCTCGGTTCCCCCGCAGGGTGGAAGGAAGCATCCGCATCAGGAGCTGATTCAGATTGATACGACGAACATCCTCTTCATCTGCGGAGGAGCCTTCGAAGGGCTTGACCGGATTATAGAGAGCCGCATGGACCGCAAGGGCATTGGCTTTGGTTCGGAGCTGACGCAGAAAAGTGACCGGAATGTCGGAGAGGTTTTAAAGCAGGCGCTGCCGGAGGATTTCATTAAGTTTGGTATGATTCCGGAGTTTATGGGGCGTGTGCCGATTGTGGTATCTCTGGATGATCTGGACCGCGATACGCTGATCCGTATTCTGACAGAGCCGAAAAATGCGCTGATTAAGCAGTATCAGGGACTCTTTGGCCTGGATGATGTGGAGCTGAACTTTACGCCGGAAGCGATTGAGGCGATTGCGGACCGCACCATCAGGCGCCGGATGGGAGCGAGAGGTCTGCGTGCCATCCTGGAGGACACGATGATGGATCTGATGTTCCGGATTCCGTCGGATAATACGATTGCGACCTGTCTGGTGACAAAGGAGACCGTAGAGGGTACAGGCGAGCCGGAACTGACCTGGCGCAGCAACGATTATACCCCCAGAAGAAAACGCAGGTTTCGTCTCTTTGAAGAGACAGCATGACGAATGAAGGAGTGCCATTGGCACAATAGAATACAGCTGCGAAAGAGCAGATGAATTGGATGATGCTCTGAACGGAAGGTGTAAAATTATATGGAAGACATGATTCGAAATATGCCTGTCATACCCCTCCGTGGCATGACTGTTTTTCCGACCATGGTCTTGAGCTTTGATGTCAGCCGGGACAAATCGATCCGGGCGGTAGAAGAAGCGATGGCGGCAGATCAGGCGATATTTCTTGTGACACAGAAAGACCCGGACGCAAGTGATCCGGGTCTTGTGGATTTATACGAGGTTGGAGTGGCGGCGAAGGTGCTGAACGTAGCCAAGCTGCCGAAAAATATTGTGCGCGTGAGAGCGGAAGGACTCGAACGGGCGCGCATACAGGATATCATCGATCAGGAAAGCTACCTCGAAGCGCAGGTTGCAATCCTGGAGGATGAAGAAGTGGAACTGGATGAGCTGACAGAAGAGGCTATGACTCGAGGGCTGGAGGATCTCCTGACCCGTTACGGTCAGCTGAATCCAAAGTTTGGAAAGGAAATGCTGCATTCCCTTCTGGAGATTCATGAGTTTGAGAAGCTGACGATGGCAGCGTGTGTCCATCTTCCGGTTCGCTATGAAGCGAGGCAGAGTCTTCTTGAGACAAAGGACATGGTGGAACGCTATGATCTTCTCAGCTCGCTCCTTGTTCGGGAAATCGACATCCTGCAGGTGCAGAATGAGATTCAGATCAAAGTGAGGGAGCGGGTGGATAAGAACCAGCGCGAGTATGTACTCCGCGAACAGATCCGCGTGATTCAGGAGGAGCTGGGCGAGGATACTCTGCTTTCGGATGTGCGGCATTACGAGGAAGAGGCGGAACGCCTGGATGCTCCGGATGAGGTAAAGGAGAAAATTCATAAAGAAGCGGAACGCCTGAAAGGTCTTGGGATGAATTCCGCGGAGAATTCCGTCCTTCGGGGATATATCGAGACCCTGCTGGAGCTTCCCTGGGGGAAGCGTTCGACGGATAATCATGACCTGAAAAATGCCAGAAAGATACTGGAACAGGACCACTATGGACTCGAGAAGGTCAAGGAGCGTGTTCTGGAATTTCTGGCGGTGCGTACCCTGACAGAAAAGGGAGACAGCCCGATTATCTGTCTGGTAGGTCCGCCCGGTACAGGCAAGACGTCGATCGCACAGTCGATTGCGCGTGCTCTGGAGAAGAAGTTTGTGCGCATCAGCCTGGGCGGCGTGCGCGATGAGGCGGAGATCCGCGGGCATCGGCGCACTTATGTCGGCGCGATGCCGGGGCGGATTGCGGATGGCCTGCGCCAGGCAGGCGTCAAAAATCCGCTGATGCTGCTGGATGAGATTGACAAGGTGAGCAGTGACTATAAGGGAGATACCTCCTCTGCCCTTCTGGAAGTGCTGGATTCGGAGCAGAACTGCCGGTTTCGGGATAATTATGTCGAGCTGCCGATCGATCTGTCGGAAGTATTGTTTATCGCCACCGCGAACGATGTACACACGATTCCGAAGCCCCTGCTCGACCGCATGGAGCTGATTGAGGTTACGAGCTATACCGCGAATGAAAAATATCACATTGCGCGGGAGCATCTGATGAAAAAGCAGCTGGAGCGGAACGGTCTTACAAAGGGGCAGCTGACGATCTCCAAATCCGCGCTGGAGGCAGTGATTGAGGGATATACCAGAGAAGCCGGGGTACGTCAGCTGGAGCGCAGACTGGATGAGATCTGCCGAAAGGCAGCCAGGGAGATTCTGGAAGACGGAGCAGCTACAGTAAAGGTGACGGGAAAGAACCTGGAGCGCTATCTGGGGCGGAAACGCAGCAATATCCTGATGCGGAATGCGAAGAACGATGTCGGCATTGTGCGCGGACTGGCCTGGACGAGCGTCGGCGGTGATACCTTACAGATCGAAGTGAATACGATGCCCGGAAAAGGAGAGTTCCTGCTGACAGGGCAGATGGGCGACGTAATGAAGGAATCTGCGCGGACAGCGATCAGCTATGTGCGCTCTCTTGGTACGCAGTATAAGATTGAACCGGATTTTTTTGCAAAGAATGATATCCACATCCATATTCCGGAGGGTGCGGTGCCAAAAGACGGACCTTCCGCGGGGATTACCATGGCGACGGCGATTCTCTCGGCAATCACAGAAATTCCGGTGCGGGCGGATGTGGCGATGACCGGAGAGATCACCCTGCGCGGCCGGGTTCTGGCGATTGGCGGATTAAAAGAAAAGCTGCTCGCCGCGAAGCAGGCAGGGATAACGACGGTACTGGTACCGGCAGAGAATAAAGCGGATGTCGCCGAGATTCAGGACGAGATCAAAAACGGACTGAAAATCCTTTTTGTGAGTTCCATGCCGGAAGTGCTGAAGGCGGCGCTGGCGTAATCAACCTTGCGATATTGCTGCGAAGCATCCCCTTTGCTCCGGCAGATGGCTGTCTGTAACGACTGTTTGCGGCGAGGTGTGACACGGTAAAGGAAGAGAAAGATGGTTATAAAACAGGCAAGCCTGGAAACGGTATGTGGAATTACGAGCAGGCTTCCCGAAAACGACAGACCGGAGGTCGCGTTCGCGGGGAAGTCAAATGTAGGGAAATCTTCCCTGATCAATACGCTGATGCAGCGGAAATCCCTGGCCCGGACGAGTTCGCAGCCAGGCAAGACACAGACGATTAATTTTTACAATGTCAATGACTGCCTCTATCTGGTGGACCTGCCTGGTTACGGTTATGCGAATGTGCCGCAGGCAGAAAAAGAAAAATGGGGGAAGATGATTGAGCGTTATCTCCATTCCTCCTGTCAGCTGAAGGCGGTCTTTTTGCTGATCGATATCCGCCATGAACCGGGACAGAATGATAAGACCATGTATGAATGGATCTGCGCAAACGGATACGAGCCGGTGATTCTGGCAACGAAGCTCGATAAAATCAAGCGCAGCCAGATTCAGAAACAGCTGAAGCTCATTCGGGAGAGTCTTCATCTGCATCCGGCTGCGAAGATGATTCCATTCTCTTCGCAGACCGGACAGGGACGGGAAGAAGTGTGGGAACTGATGGAAGCGTTTTGTGCAGACGCGGAAAAAAGATAAGGATACAAAAAAAGGCAGTCACGTGACGGTGTGACTGCCTTTCTTATGCACACAGGCGGGTGTGAAAATTTGCGGCTTGCGCCGCACCCGCCTGGCGCAGCGGATAGGGGTGCCCCTATCCGATTTAATCTGTGATTAAGCCATGGTATTGACTGCCTTGGTCAGACGGGAAACCTTTCTCGCCGCGTTATTCTTGTGATAAACGCCTTTTGTCGCTGCTTTATCAATCGTAGAAGTCGCAGCCAGCAGCGCTGCTTCAGCCGCTGCCTTATCATTCGCCGCAACAGCAGCTTCTACCTTTTTCATCGCAGTCTTTACGGAAGACTTGATGGATTTATTTTTGTCATGTTTCTTCTGGGAAACAAGAATTCTCTTTTTTGCAGACTTAATATTCGCCAATTCGGACACCTCCCAACTTTACGTAATTATCATGGTTTGTTTATAAACGGACACGGTCGTTTTTCGTAAACACACTAGATTATCTTAGTCCAAACAGGGATTTCTGTCAAGCGTTTTTTCGTGTTTACGCGTTTTTGTAGTAGATATACATCAGGCCTTTCAGGAGCAGAGCGTCATCAAGCAGGATTTCATGGGTACAATGGGGAGTAATCTTTGCTGCCAGCCCTCCGGTAGCGATTACCGTCGTTTTTTCTCCGATTTCCTGTTCGATTCGGTCTATCATGCCATCAATGCAGGCAGCGTTTCCGTGAATGATGCCGCTTTTCATACACTCTGCAGTATTTTTCCCGATCAGGCGTTTCGGTGCCTCCAGGCTGATGCACACCAGCTGGGAGGTCCGGCTGACCAGAGAATCCAGGGAAACACGGATACCGGGAAGGATCATGCCACCGATATAATTTTTATTCCGGTCAATCACAGAGAGCGTGGTCGCGGTTCCCATATCAACAATAATCAGGGGAGCCGGGTACTCAGCGATCGCAGCGACTGCGTTGACGATCAGGTCACTGCCAACCTGTGCAGGGTTGTCCATCAGAATATTCAGTCCTGTCTTCACACCGGGACCTACCACCATCGGGCGGATGCCGATGATTTTTTCGACTGCATCGCAGAAGAGATTTGTCAGCGGTGGTACAACGGAAGAGATAATCGAGCCGGAAAGCTCGTTCCGGTCGATTTTGTAGAGCTCCAGTACATTTTTGATGCTGATCGCGTATTCCAGTACTGTACGGGAAGGCACTATAGAAAGGCGTTCTACGAAAAGAATGCTCTGGCCGCGGCAGCAGCCGATGACCGTGTTCGTATTTCCAATATCAATTGCCAGAATCATGGCGGAACCTCCTGAATCGTTCTGTTATGCCGCGCCCAATGCAGGGCTCGCAGCCTGTTTGCGCACGTACACGGCGCGGAGTCGAAGCCAGCGCAAAATTGCGCACGTACACGGCGCGGAGTCGAAGCCGGCGCAAAATTGCGCACGTACACGGCGCGGAGTCGAAGCCGGCACAAAATTACGCACGTGCACGGCGTGGAGTCGAAGCCGGCACGAAATGTGCTTTGTACAGCGCGATGCCGACTGCGCCGGTGAGGATGGTCGAAGAGATCATTTCACATACAGCATTGACGCCGACAAACCCGCAGATAAAGAGAAGGACATTCTTTCCTCCCATCAGGTTCTGCATATACTCCGTATTGCCAAACAGCAGTACAAGTGCGCTCATGAAAAACAGCGTGTTCAGAAATGCAGAGCAGAAGCCGGTCACGAAGCAGGCCACGGAAGTATTGACTGCCTTTCTGACGCCGCGGAAGATGTATCCGAGAAGAAGGCCGTCCAGAAATCTGGGTACGAAGCGCTGGATAAAGGCCAGAAGCGGATTGATGCCAAACAGGATGGCTCCCATGGCGCTGGTGCCGCCAATGCCGATGCACTGCAGAAAGCTGGTCAGTCCAAAAACGGAGCCGGTCACTGCGCCGCCAACCGGGCCGAGCGTAATCGCGGCGATCGCCACAGGAATCACATTAAAGGTGATTGCGAGAGGGCCGATATTCAGGTATCCGAGCGGCGTGTAAGCCATGAGAAGAAGAATGGCGGTCATAAGACCAAGAATGACGAGCTGCGAGGTGTTGAATTTTGTGTTTGTGTTCATTTGATTTGTCCTCCTTGTTATTATTCCCTGTGTGAAAGAGCACCGCAGTGTGCCGGATGCGGCTGCCGGAAAGCTACCCTCCATGGCGGTAGGATGCTTAGAGACAAAGAGCCGATGCGTCAGGCACAGATATAAACTGTTAGAATCCAGGCGGTTTTGCTTTCGAAATCCTGGAAGCTTCGTAACTGTAACAGGTCGGAACAGTGACGGTTCTACTTTCCAATTGGGATACAACACAACTACCGGGACAGTATACCACATAGAGAGCAGAAGATACAAGAGAAAAAAATTCCCCAAAATCTGCTATATTTTCCTTAATTCTGTCACATTTTGGCAAGGTTTTCGTTTCTTGGTCGTGTCAATCGCACAGGTACAGGGGAGAATTGCGGCTGTTTCTGTCGGAACGGCTCGATGAGATTTTCTTGCGAAATCAGGCGAAAAAAATATAATAAAAAGCAGGCCGGTTGTGGAAGCGGCACAAAAGGGAAACGGCGAAAGCTGCTTTTTAGAAAAAGGAGAGGAGTATAGAAAATGGAAAAGCTGAATGTTGCAATTGCAGACGATAATGACGGGATGGTGCAGATGCTGGATCACATTGTCAGCAGTGATGAGGAACTGCAGGTGGTCGGCAAAGCGGGAAATGGAGAGGAACTGATTGAAATTATAAAAGAAAAAAAGCCGGATGTGGTTTTGCTGGACATTATTATGCCGAAGCTGGATGGACTGGGCGTGTTGGATCGGGTAAACCGTGAGCCGGATCTGAAAAAGCCGGCTTTTATTGTCATATCCGCCGTCAGCCAGCAGAGAACCACCGTGGAAGCATTCAATCTGGGTGCAGAATATTATATATTGAAGCCATTTGACCAGGAAAATGTGCTGAATCACATCAAACGAGTACGCGCGCGCAGCGAACGGGTCCTGCCCAGAGAGGGAAGAAAAATGCCGGGAGAAGGTTCCATGGATTACCTGGAACAGAATCTGGAGACCGATGTGACAAATATCATTCATGAAGTCGGCGTTCCGGCGCATATCAAGGGGTACCAGTATCTGCGCGATGCGATTATCATGTCTGTGACGGATGCAGAGATGCTCCATTCGATTACGAAAATCCTTTATCCGACCATCGCAAAAAAAACACCAGACCACGTCGAGCCGTGTCGAGAGAGCCATCCGTCATGCGATCGAGGTTGCCTGGAGCCGGGGAAAGATGGATACCATCGAAGAGTTGTTTGGATATACAGTCAGTAACGGGAAAGGAAAGCCGACAAATTCCGAGTTCATTGCGCTGATCACGGACAAGATTCGGCTTGATTATAAAAGAAGAAAATAAACAGGAACAGAATCAGATGGATTTTACAGGATTTTTTCCTTGCAAGAATCGTATACCGGGTATATAATACACTTCGATATCCGAGCAAAATGGTCGGGATTTACTGTAAAAGCGTTCTCAATGGGAAGTCTCGTGCCATGCCTGCATGGCTAAGAGACTGAACATTAGAGAGCTTTTGCATATAGCGGTGCAGCGGAAACCGCCGCATGGTGATTACGGAGGATTGATATGGCTGAAAAATTATTACAGGTAAAGCATTTATCTGTCAGGGTAGAGGAAAAAGAGATTCTGCATGGAATTGATCTGGAAATTGGCAGGGGCGAAACGCATGTGCTGATGGGGCCGAATGGCGCCGGAAAGTCGACACTTGGTTACGCGCTGATGGGGAATCCGTCTTACGAGGTGACGGACGGCGAGATCCTTTTTGACGGAAAAGATCTGGCGGATACGACTGTGGCAGATCGTGCGAAAGCAGGACTGTTTCTTTCGTTTCAGAATCCCCTGGAGGTGCCGGGGATTACGCTGAGCAATTTTATCCGCAGCGCGCTGGAGCAGCGGACAGGGGAACGCATCCGTCTGTGGGATTTTCGAAAAGAACTGGAAGCGAAGATGGAAGTATTGCAGATGGACAAATCCTATGCAAAGCGTGACCTGAATGTCGGATTTTCCGGCGGTGAGAAAAAGAAAGCGGAGATTTTACAGCTTCTGATGATGAAGCCTTCGCTCACCATACTGGATGAGACGGACTCCGGACTGGACGTAGACGCGGTGCGCACGGTTTCCCGCGGAGTGGAAGAATATCAGAAGGACAAGGACGGTTCGCTTCTGATCATTACACACAGTACCCGGATTCTGGAAGCGCTGCATGTAGATGTGACCCATGTGCTGGTGGACGGCAGGATTGTAGCCGAGGGCGACGCGTCACTTGTGGATGAGATCAATGAGAAAGGTTTCGAACAGTACCTGCAAGGGTGAGGACGCACCCGGTGAAAAACATTCTGTCCGTCAGTGCTTTGGGCAGAAAAAAACAGCAGGAAAACGGGAACCGGAGGTAATGACAGAGCATGAAAGAAAAAACCTGGGTTGAGGACGTCAACCGCAGTATTTATGATATTAAAAATGAAGAGAAAGATGTCTACCGGCTGCAGGCCGGGCTGACGCCGGAGATTGTGGCACAGATTTCCGATGAAAAGCATGATCCCGAATGGATGCGGGAATTCCGGCAGAGATCCCTGGAGATTTACAATGAGATTCCGGTGCCGGACTGGGGACCGTCGATTGAAGGTCTGAATATGGACAAAATAGCGACTTATGTGCGGACGAATACCAATATGAAGGCCAATTGGGATGATGTGCCGGAGGAGATCAAAAAGACCTTTGATTTGCTGGGCATCCCTCAGGCAGAACAGGAGTCGCTGGCCGGAGTCGGTGCACAGTATGATTCAGAGCTTGTCTACCATAATGTTAAGAAAGAAGTCGCAGAGCAGGGCGTGATTTATACGGACATGGAGAGTGCCCTGACGGGGGAGTACGCGGACATGGTCAAGAGCCATTTTATGAAGCTGGTGCCGCCGCGCGATCACAAATTTGCGGCTCTGCATGGAGCAGTCTGGTCGGGCGGATCGTTTGTTTATGTGCCGCCTGGCGTAAAGGTGGATATTCCCCTGCAGTCTTATTTCCGGCTGAATGCACCTGGAGCAGGACAGTTTGAGCATACACTGATTATTGTGGATGAAGGGGCGGATCTGCATTTCATCGAGGGCTGCTCGGCTCCGAAGTACAATGTGGCAAATCTGCATGCAGGCTGCGTGGAGTTATTTGTGGGCAAAAATGCCCGCCTGCGTTATTCGACGATTGAAAACTGGTCGAAAAACATGTATAACCTGAATACGAAGCGTGCGCGTGTTGAGGCGGGCGGCAGGATTGAGTGGGTGTCCGGCTCCTTTGGCTCTCATGTTTCCTATCTGTACCCGATGAGTATTCTGAACGGGGATGGCGCGCGGGCAGAGTTTACCGGTGTTACTTTCGCCGGACAGGGGCAGAATCTGGATACCGGTGCAAAGATGGTGCACAATGCACCGAACACGTCGTCTTATATGAATACGCGTTCCATCTCAAAGGGCGGCGGAATCAGCACCTTCCGTAGCTCTGTGGTGGTGAATCCGAAAGCAAAACACAGTAAATCCTCGGTTTCCTGCCAGTCGCTGATGCTGGACCGCATTTCCAGGTCAGATACGATTCCGGCGATGGACATTCGCACCAGTGACGCAGACATCGGTCATGAGGCGAAGATCGGACGGATCAGCGATGAGGCGGTATTTTATCTGATGTCGCGCGGACTTCCGGAGGACGAAGCACGGGCGATGATTGTGAGCGGTTTCGCGGATAATGTCTCTAAGGAACTGCCGGTCGAGTACGCGGTTGAGATGAACAATCTGATCCGGCTTGAAATGAAAGGGAGCATCGGGTGATATTAAGATACAAGGGATCAGGCTACAGAGAGGAGTAAGATCTATGGATATGACAGTAAACCGGCTGCCCGCCCCGACCTGGAACTGGCTGCACGTGAACGAAGGCAGTTTACGCGGCGTTTCTGTTCCTGCCAGAGGACCGATTGAGATGGAGACGCCGGATACGATTTCATATAGCTATTATAATAAGGAAGAAAAAGAATTCCCCGCGGATATTCCAGGCGCAGTCGGTACGGACCTGGATGCGCTTCTGGAGCAGAGTGAGGCAGGATTTCACAGCTGGGAGATAGCTGCGGGAGTGAAAGAGAGTGCGCCGGTGCGCCTGCACTTTTCCTATGAGACAGGAAAGTCCGTACAGGATCGCATTGCTGTCCATGCCTGTGAGAACAGTGAGATCACCGTGATTATGGATTTTTGCCAGGCAGAGGCAGCGGACACCGTGCAGACGCCGGCTGTGGCAGAGCCGCAGGGCAATTTTGCAGCGGTACAGACAAAGATCTGCGCAGAGCGTGGGGCAAAGGTACATCTGGTGCAGATTCAGAAGCTGCCGGACGACTTTACGTTTTTGAATGATGTCGGAACATCCTGTGCAGAGAATGTACAGATTGAGACAACCCAGATTGTGCTTGGCGGCGGTGAAACCTATATGGGGATGCGCACCGGTCTGCGTGCAAAGGCAAGCTCGCTGGCAAGCAGGATTGGCTATCTGCTGGATAAAAAAGAGTCACTGGATATGAATTATCTGGCTGCCCACACCGGTGCGAAAACGACGAGCCGTATGGATGTCTCCGGTGTCCTGCGCGGAGAGTCAAAAAAGCTGTTCCGCGGTACGATTGATTTTCGAAATGGTTCGGTCGGCGCGAAAGGTGATGAGAAGGAGGATGTCCTGTTGTTCTCGGAGGGCGTAGTCAACCGTACGATTCCTCTGATTCTCTGCGAGGAAGAGGACGTAGAGGGGAACCACGGCGCAACGATTGGACGGCTGGATGAAGCTCTGCTGTTTTACCTCGCTTCCCGCGGGATAGAGGAGCAGGAAATTTACGAGATGATGGCGCGGGCGCGGATCGATGCCATTTGCAGTGAGATCCGGGATGAAAAGACACGGGAGCTGGTGCAGGGGTACCTTGCGTGAGTGAGAGCTGCAGCCACTGCGCTTTCCGTCCTCGCCGGACGGCAGGAAAGGATAAATGAGTGTTATGCCAGAGATGAATCGGAATAAATGGAACATAGAAGATATTCGCCGGGATTTTCCGCTGCTTCAGAATACAGAGTATGCTTATCTGGATAACGCGGCGACCTCTCAGAAGCCGACGGCGGTACTGGAAGCGGTGCGGGATTTCTATGAGACGAAGAACGCGAATCCCTTCCGCGGTCTGTATCCCTTAAGCGAGGCAGCGACAGAGGCGTACGAGAATGCGCGGTGGATCGTGAAGGATTTTATCAATGCGAAAAGTACCGGGGAAATTATTTTTACGCGGAATGCATCGGAAAGTCTGAACCTGATTGCCTACAGTCTGGGCAGCGTTCTGTTTCAGCCGGAAGATGAGATCGTGGTAAGCATTGCGGAGCACCACAGCAATATGCTTCCGTGGCGGCAGGCGGCCGAGCGCGCAGGTGCGAAGATCGTTTACCTGGAATGTGATGAAAACGGGGCATTTACAGAAGAAATGCTGCGCGCCGTACTTACGGAGCGGACACGGCTGGTTGCCATCACGCAGGTGTCCAATGTATTTGGACGCAAAAATGACATCAAACGCTTTGCGGAAGTCTGTCATGAGAAAGGCATTGTGATTGTCGCGGATGGTGCACAGAGCGTGCCGCACATGGCGGTCGATGTGCAGGAGCTGGATGTGGATTTTCTGGCCTTCTCCGGTCACAAGATGCTGGCTCCGGATGGGATCGGTGTCCTTTATGGAAAGAAAAAGTGGCTGAAAAAGATGCCTCCGTTTTTAAGCGGGGGCGAGATGATCGAATCGGTATCCCGCGACAAAGTGATCTATGCGGAGCTGCCGCATAAATTCGAGGCTGGCACCGTCAACGCGGGCGGCGCGGTCGGTCTCGGGGCGGCGATTCGCTATATGCAGCGACTGGGCTTTGACTGGATTGAGAAGCGGGAACAGGAGCTGACGGTACTTGCGTATTCCCGGATGAAAGAGATTCCGGGTGTGCATGTGTACGGCTCGGAGGATGCGGCAGACCATCATGGCATTCTGACCTTTACGGTGGACGGTGTTCATCCGCATGATGTCTCAGAAATCTTAAGTGCAGCGAAAATCGCGGTGCGTGCGGGACATCACTGTGCGCAGCCGTTAATGCAGCATCTGAAGGTTGGTTCTACGACCCGGGTCAGCCTGGCGTTTTACAATACAGAAGAGGAAATCCTGCGTTTCACAAAAGCGCTTGGTCAGGTAAGGAGGAACATGGGATATGGAGAGTAGGACCTTTTACAATGAAATACTGATCGACCACAACCAGCATCCCGGTCATAAGCATGCACTGGCAGACGCCAACCTGGTGCTGGAGGGCGTTAATCCGAGCTGCGGCGACGATATTTTTCTGCACCTTAAGGTGGAAAATGATACGATTGTGGACGGTTCCTTTGCAGGGGACGGGTGCGCGATCTCGCAGGCATCCGCCGATATCATGCTCGATCTGATTATCGGGAAATCCAGTGAAGAGGCGCTGCATCTGGCGGATATTTTCAAACGGATGATCCACGGGGAAATTACAGACGATGAGCTGGAGGAGCTGGAGGAGGCCGGAGCGCTGCAGGACATTGCCCACATGCCGGCCCGTGTGAAATGCGCGATGCTTGGCTGGCGGACGATGAAAGAAATGCTGGATGAAGAGGAGACCGAGTGATTTGCCTGCCATTCGTTTGTGGCTGCGCAGACAGATACCGGAAGAATAAGTGGGGATGAAATTACAATACAGGCATACGATCTACGCCTGCTTCATCGGGTACACGGTGCAGGCGATTATCAACAACTTTGCGCCGTTGCTGTTTCTGACCTTTCAGTCTCAGTATGGTGTCACGCTGGGTAAAATCGCGCTGCTGACCGGTCTGAATTTTGGCATTCAGCTTCTGGTCGATTTGTTTTCAGCGAAATTTGCGGACAAAATCGGCTACCGTCCCTGTGTGGTAAGCGCGCATATTTTTTCTGCGGCGGGTCTGCTTTTGCTGACGATTCTGCCGGAACTGCTTCCGGATGCCTATGCGGGACTCTGTATTGCGGTGGTGGTCTACGCGCTCGGCGGCGGCTTGCTGGAGGTGCTGGTCAGTCCGATCATGGAGGCCTGCCCGGGCGATGAAAAGGCAAAGGCAATGAGCCTTTTACACTCCTTTTACTGCTGGGGACATGTCGGTGTGGTACTGCTTTCCAGCCTCTTTTTTACAGTGTTTGGCATACAGAACTGGAAGATCCTGGCGGTGATCTGGTCTATTGTGCCGATCGCGAATGGAATCCTGTTTTCAAACGTGCCGATCGGTTCGCTGCTCGAAGAGGGAGAGGAGGGCTACAGCATCCACCAGCTGGCATCAATGCGCATGTTCTGGGTTTTTATGCTGCTGATGGCATGTGCGGGCGCCTGTGAACAGGCGGTCAGTCAGTGGGCGAGCGCCTATGCGGAAAGCGGGCTGGGCGTACCGAAAACGGCCGGCGATCTGGCGGGACCGCTCCTTTTTGCAGTGACCATGGGAAGCGCGCGCCTGTTTTACGGAAAATCTGGCGAAAAGATCGATCTGAAGAAATTTATGTGGGTGAGCGCCTGCCTCTGCTTTTACAGTTATCTGATCATAGGACTTTCTTCTGCGCCGGTTCTGGGTTTTCTCGGCTGTGCGCTCTGCGGACTCTCTGTCGGCATTCTGTGGCCGGGTACCTTCAGCCTTGGCACCCGGGCGATGCCCAAAGGCGGGACCGCGATGTTTGCCCTCTTTGCGCTCGCCGGCGATGTCGGCTGCAGCGGAGGTCCGACCTTTGTGGGGACGATGGCAAACAATTTATTTGGAGGACAGCTGAACCTCGGCATTCTCTCCGGGATTGTATTTCCTGTTTTGCTGTTGATCGGGCTGGCACTGGAAAAGAACGTGTGCGTACGGGAAGGATGAAAATGGAGGCTAACACATGAGTTGCGGAATCAGCCGGAAACTGTTTCTTGAATTGGATCCTCCCACGGAGGAGGATAACCGCTCCTCCTGGCAGCGGATCTGTGATTCGCTGCGGGAAAAAGGGTGTGAGGATGTAAAAGCATCGGCTTTTGTGCTGCGCAAATTATATCCGCTCTGCGAAGAAGCCGGCTGGAAGCTGACCATTTCGCTTTGTTATGACGGCAAAGGCTGGGATGCAGTCGACCTGGAGGCGGGGGATACCAGCGACGCACATTATGGTTTCGCGGTTGACCTGGGAAGCACGACCGTGGTCATGCAGCTGATCCATTGCAATACCGGGGAAGTGGTCGCGCAGGAGAGTGCGTACAATCAGCAGATCGCGTTTGGAGAGGATATCCTGACGCGTATTTTTTATGCGCATGAGCGCGACGGGGGATTGTCACCAGCGCCTGACGCAGGCGAGCAGAAGTGCGTATATTTCCCCTGCCCGGCGATGCACAAGACCTTCTCAGAGCATCTGGAAGAGCTTCGCCTGGCGACCGTGGATACCATCATCGGATTGATGGAGCGCATTGCTGCGAAAACCGGCATTGATACGAAGAAATGTCTTTCGATGACCGTGGCCGGTAATACGACAATGATCCACTTTCTGATCGGGATGGATGCATTCTGTGTTTTCTCTGCTCCATACGCGGTCCAGGCGGATCAGCCGGGATTTCTGAGAGGGGAAGAGCTGGATATCCCGATTCGGGGATATGTATTCTGCTATCCGGGAAAGGCAAATTATCTGGGCGGGGATATCATCAGCGGAATGGTTGCCACGGATCTGTATCACAGGGAATCCATTTCTCTGTTTTTTGATGTGGGGACGAATGGAGAACTAGTCGTCGGAAACCGGGATTTTCTGCTCTGCGGCGCCGGAGCGGCAGGCCCCGCACTGGAAGGTGGCGTTGTAAAGACCGGGATGCGTGCAGCGGACGGCGCGGTACAGCATATCTGTTTTACTTATGCAGATCCGTCTCCTGAGTCAGAAGAGCGTGCGGGACAGGAACAAACGCCCGCAGAGAGCCTTTCGCCCGCAGACACATATAGCGGAAGGAAGAACCAGGAGACAATTATAATAGGAAGAAACACATGCACCGTCCAATTGGATGTCATTGGCGGCGGAATGCCGACAGGAATCTGCGGTTCAGGAATTATTGATCTGATCTCTGAGCTTTTTCTGCATGGTCTGATTGACCTGCGCGGAAAATTTGTTCCGGAGTCGAGTGATGCGATCACCTTTCGTCCGCAAGAGGGAGAATATGCTTTCTGCTACGCGCCGGGATTGTGGTTTTATCAGAGCGACATTCAGGAATTTATCCGCACGAAGGCTGCAGCTTACACGATGATGGAGTATCTCCTCTCAGAGACCGGGCTGGAGCTGGAGGAAGTGACAGATTTCTACATGGCCGGTGCGTTTGGAACCCATGTAAAGAAAGAGTCTGCGGTGAATATCGGTATGTATCCCGATGTGGATCCGGAGCGGATTCACGCGGAGGGCAATACGTCGCTGAAAGGGGCGCGGATGCTGCTGCTGAACCGCGATATTGCAGAGGAGCTTCCGGAAATCCTTGACCGGATGACGTATGTGCAGTTTGGTGCCGTCGAGGACTTTCTGCAGAAAATGACGGCAGCCTCTGCGCTTCCGCACACGGACCTGGAGCGCTACCCGTCGGTAAAAGCGCGCCTTGCGATGTTTCACTCCGCATAAGAATAATAAAAATCCATCTCCGGATACTGCGCGCGCATGGCTTCTGCCTGTTCGGAGGTGCAGTAAATCGTACGCAGGCTCGGAAGCATGTCCAGTCCGTCGTAGCTTTCACAGACGCTGGAATAGATTTTCAGTGTAGAAAGCTCGGTCAGGGAAGACAGACCATAGAAATCGGAAATGGTGGCGTCTTTTATATCCAGTGTTTGCAGGGAAGAAAACACAGCCCCATCCAGGGAGATGGTTTCCATGGAACCGACGTAGACCCCCAGATCTTCCAGCGTGTTCAGCGGGGAAAGCGCTCCTAAGGAATAGCCATTCATATGATGCACGAATAACGTTTCCAGAGAAAGTGCTTTTAATGCCTGTATCATCGGCTCTGAGAGATACTCAATCTCCAGAGAACGCAGATCTTTGAGCTGCTCAAGCTCTGTATAATCCGTCAGACTGACCTGAAAAAGATTCAGTATTTCAATCTGGCAGTTTTCCAGCCCATTTAGAGAAGAAATCGAGGTTGCGCTGATGTTGAGCTCCCGCAGACTGCTAAGGGTGGCGATCACAGATGGATCGGAAATATCCAGTCCGGCCAGGTTTAAAACGGTGATAGCGTCATTGTCTTCTAACGGAGTCAGATCTGTCAGGGGATTGTAGCCAAGCCCCAGCTCCGTGATGGTCAGTCCGCTTTCCATCAGCACCGAAATGTCTGTAATCTGCTGCCTGTAGAGATACACGCTGGTCAGATTAGGCATATGTGTCAGGTCCTCTAAGGAAGAGATGGTTCCGGTCTTCTCATAGAGACCGCTTTCACGCATCCCGTCATCGTATGCATAAGGGTAATCTCCCTGAAACCAGATCTCATCCTCATCCGAATAAATCTGAAGTCCCATGATATGCAGAGCAGTCACCTGTTCCAGATCCGCTTCCGTGATGCCCTCGTCGCCCGTGAGTCCAAGCTGCTCGCGCACTGCCTCTTCGATCAGAGGCTCTGTAAAGGTATATGTGGGCGAGGATTCTGCTGTGCTGCCTGCGACTGGCTCTAAGGAAGCCTCTGTATTGGCTTCGGAAGCCGGAAGGCTGTCCGGATGGTTCCTGAAACGGACCAGCAGCAGGAGGGTAAGGATCAGAAACAGGCAGAACACGCCAGGCAAAAGAGTGGTAAAATGGGTGCTGCTTTTGCCGGTACCTTCCCGGACGACTGCGGTTTTCGACTGGTGTTCGGTGCCAGCTGGCATAACAGGAGCAT
>JAJQGP010000081.1 GCA_021200475.1 Lachnospiraceae bacterium | reverse complement strand
CAGGACAGGGGATCTCACAAAGGCAAAGGCGGTCAATGAAGAGATGGAGCAGCTTGGCAGGAAGCTGAATCGGCAGAAAAAGCAGCAAAACTCCAGGCAGAACGGGAAAGCCAGAAGTGTGACAGAAGAAGATATTGCGAATATTGTCGCCGTTTGGACCAGGATTCCGGTGCAGAAAATTGCGGAGCAGGAAGGAAAGAAGCTTCTGAAGCTGGAGCCGCTTCTTCATTCCCGTGTGATTGGACAGGATGAAGCCGTGCAGGCGGTGGCCAGAGCTGTTCGCAGAAGCCGCTCCGGACTGAAAAGCTCCAGGCGTCCGATTGGTTCCTTCCTGTTTCTGGGACCGACCGGCGTCGGCAAAACCGAGCTGTCTAAGACTCTTGCAGACCTGGTATTTGGAACGCCGCACGCCCTGCTTCGCTTCGATATGTCTGAGTATATGGAAAAACACAGTGTATCGCGGCTGGTAGGCTCTCCGCCCGGCTATGTCGGGTATGATGAGGGCGGCCAGCTGAGCGAGAAGGTACGGCGCAATCCGTATTCGGTAGTCCTGTTTGATGAGATTGAAAAAGCGCATCCGGATATTTTTAATATTCTTCTGCAGGTTCTGGATGAAGGGCATATTACAGATGCGCAGGGGCGCAGGATTGACTTTAAGAATACGATCCTGATCATGACATCCAATGCCGGAGCCCAGTCGATCGTTACACCCAGGCACCTCGGGTTCGGTGCGGGGGACGACGCACAGAAAAACCATGAGTCGATGAAAAGCAGCGTGATGGAGGAAGTACGGCGTATTTTTAAACCCGAATTTCTTAACCGGATTGACGAGACAATTGTTTTCCATGCACTCAGCGAAGAAAATGTGCGTGACATTACGGGACTTCTTCTGGATGAGCTGAAAAAGAGAAGTGAAGAGCAGACGGGAGTGAAGCTTCATTTCAGCGCGGCTCTGAAACAGCTCATCGCGAAGGAAGGCTATGATCCCAAATACGGGGCGAGACCGCTGCGTCGTGCCGTGCAGACCAGGATCGAAGACCCGCTTGCAGAGGAAATTCTGTCCGGACGTGTCAAAGCCGGGGAGGATGTGTCGGTTGGGGTGGAAAAGGGCAAGGTTGTGCTGCGGCATCAGGCGCGGACAGAAGAGTAAACAATAAACCGCAGGTCTGAACTGTTACAATTTTAGAAACAATTCACTGGCGATTCAGAGACATTTATGTTATAGTTGCGGTGACTGGAACTATACAAAACGGAATCCTGCCTCTTGGGTGAGGCAGGGCACTTTATCGGGAGGGCATTTTCAATGTCGGAAATTCATGAGCTGATTTATACAGAAAAGGACGGCACACTTGGCTTTGGCAATTATGAGCTGACGGAGAAGTCAAAGAAATCGGATTTTGAGCATGATGGGGATCTGTACAAGGTGAAGACATACGCGGATATTACGAAACTGGAACGCAATGGCATGTTTGTTTATGAGTCCGTTCCGGGAACCTCTGTACATAAGTTTCATGCGACGGGCAGCGGCGTTTCTTTTGAAGTGGAAGCGAAGAAGGATGCGCAGATCATTCTGGGCATGGAAGAGGACGCCCAGTATAAGGTCTACATCCAGGACGTGAATATCGGGAATGTGAAGACCAGCATGGGCGGTAAGCTGGTGCTCAGTGTGGAGACCGGCGCTGCGGATATGGTTTCTGTGAAGGTTGTGAAGCTCTGAAATAAGGAGTAGGTATGGCTGCGAAGACAAAGAGTGTGTTTTTCTGCCAGAACTGCGGTTATGAATCCTCCAAATGGATGGGGCAGTGCCCCGGATGCAGAGAATGGAATACGTTTGCAGAAGAACCGAAGATTGTAAGCAAAAAGCCGGCATCCGGGCCGGTGCGGCGGGAGTCCGCTTCGCATCCCAGAACACTTTCACAGATAGAGATGGGAGAATCCCCCAGGGTGACGACGGGTATGGGAGAATTTGACCGGGTCCTGGGGGGGGCGGAATTGTCCAGGGGTCTCTGGTTTTGGTTGGCGGAGATCCCGGGATCGGTAAATCAACCCTGCTTTTGCAGATGTGCAGGAATCTTGCTGCAGGCGGGAAGACGGTTCTCTATGTTTCCGGCGAGGAATCGCCGCGGCAGATCCGGATGCGTGCGCAGCGCATGGGAGATTTTTCGGAGAATCTGAAGATTCTTTGCGAGACGAACCTGGCGGATATTCGGGAGACGATTTCCGCAGAGCATCCGGATATCGTGATTATTGATTCGATTCAGACCATGTATCATGAGAAAGTGGCATCTGCGCCGGGCAGTGTATCCCAGGTGCGTGAGAGCACGGGTATTCTGCTGCAGATCGCCAAAGGGATGAATGTGACGATTTTCGTAGTCGGGCATGTGACGAAGGAGGGCGTTGTGGCCGGTCCGCGCGTGTTGGAGCATATGGTGGACACGGTTCTGTACTGTGAGGGCGACCGTTACGCAGCATATCGCATCTTGCGCAGCGCGAAGAATCGTTTCGGCTCGACCAATGAGATTGGGGTCTTTGAGATGCGCCCGGAAGGCCTGGCGGAGGTGCCCAATCCGTCCGAATATATGCTGGAGGGCAAACCGGAAGGCGCGTCGGGCTCCATCGTGGCCTGTACAATGGAAGGTACCCGGCCGGTATTGCTGGAGGTACAGGCGCTGGTCTGCAAGACGAATCTCGCGTTTCCACGGCGAACGGCCGCGGGTACTGACCTGAACCGGGTGAATCTATTGATGGCGGTTTTAGAAAAGCGTGCCGGGCTGCGGCTTTCTTCTTTTGATGCGTACGTCAACATTGCGGGCGGTATCCGCATGAGCGAACCGGCCCTGGATCTGGGGATCGTTCTGGCGGTGGCCTCCAGCTTCAGAGACCAGCCAATTGATGAAAAGACGATCACCTTCGGTGAAGTAGGATTGAGCGGAGAAGTGCGGTCTGTCTCCATGGCGGAGCAGCGTGTCCGGGAGGCGAAACGCCTGGGGTTTACATCCGTTATTCTTCCGGAGACCTGTCGGAAACAGCTGGTACGCGTGGAAGGGATTGACCTGGTCGGTGTGCGCTCGGTAAGGGATGCGATTCTGAAAATCGGATAAGAAGAGGGAAGACAGGAGGCGGTTCTCTCGCCTCCTGTTTCGTCCGTGCGCATAAAAAAAGAACCTGCCTCTTGCAGGTTCCTTACCAGGGGTTGAGAGAATCGAACTCCCACTAAGAGTTTTGGAGACTCCTGTCATACCACTTGACCAAACCCCTATTTGTGACTCACCAGACATTTATATCACAGAAAAGGAAGTCTGTCAATCATTTTTTTAAAATTCTTTCCGAAAGGTAAGGATTGACAGGCTGGGGGTTCATTGTTACAATATTTTCCGTGAGCAAATGCTTCTGGAGCAGGCATTGGAATACGGGGTGCCGGGAAACGGCTGCCGATCAAAAAAGAAAGAAGGACAAAAAGATGAGTGATTATAAAATGGGAACCCGTTGTGTACAGGGGGGTTATACACCAGGGAATGGTGAGCCGCGTCAGATACCGATCGTGCAGTCGACGACCTTCCGCTATGCGACGAGTGAGGATATGGGAAAATTATTTGATCTGGAGGCGAGCGGCTATTTTTATTCACGTCTGCAGAACCCGACGAATGACATGGTGGCGGCTAAGATTACGGAACTGGAGGGCGGTACCGCAGGGATGCTGACCTCTTCCGGGCAGGCGGCGAATTTTTTTGCTCTGTTTAATATCTGTGAATGCGGGGACCATATTGTATCCTCTTCTTCCATTTATGGCGGCACGTTTAATCTGATCTCGGTTACGA
>JAJQGP010000110.1 GCA_021200475.1 Lachnospiraceae bacterium | reverse complement strand
AATCAGAAATATGGATCGGAATTGGAAGTTTTACCGTGGCGATCTGGAGCCTCACACCAGGACGTCTGACTGGGGCGGCGCGAAGGCCAGAGGCTTTCAGACGGGTGTTGCTGCGAGGGGCCTCGATGATTCTGGTTGGAGAAGTGTCGATCTTCCTCACGATTTTGTCGTGGAAGGAGATTATACGAACCTGACGCATCATGAGAAGCAGATGACTAATATTCCGGAGATGGAGAGCATTGACAGCCGGCATTTCGCCGGCGGATGCCTGGAAGGCGGGATCGCCTGGTACCGCAAAAAATTTGATCTGAACCTGGAGGATAAGGATAGCCGCGTTTATCTGTTTTTTGACGGCGTATACCGGGACTGTCAGGTCTATCTGAACGAATATTATATAGGAAGCCATTTCTCCGGTTATACCAGCTTCTGGTTCGACATTACGGATTTTGTGGATGAGGAGCAGGAGAATCTGCTCGCTGTGAGGGTGGATTCCACCGGAAGAGAAGGCTGGTGGTATGAGGGCGGCGGAATCTACCGCCACGTCCGCATGGAAATCCGCAATCCGGTTCATTTTGCCCCTTCCGGGATCTTTGTTTCTTCCCAGGCGAATCTGGAGGAAAAAAGTGCGGTCGTGACGGTAAAATCAGAAATTCGGAATAAATTGCTGACATCAGCGGATATCAAAATCTCACTGGAATTGGGAACAGAGGACGCAAATGGAGTGTTTGAATCGTTGGGGATCTGCCAGGATTGTCCGATGACACTTCCAGCGTGGGAAGATGGGCTGGCAGAGCAGACCGTGTCAATGAAAGACGTGGCATTCTGGTCCATCGATCATCCCAGCTTATATCAGGTAAGAATGCGCATTCTCCGCGATGGCGCAATTCTGGATGAGGAATATGTGACTTTCGGTATCCGCAAGCTCCGTTTTGACGCGGACACGGGCTTTTATCTGAATGGGGAATCGGTCAAAATAAAGGGCGTCTGCTGCCACCAGGATCATGCGGGCGTTGGCATTGGAATGCCGGACGTGGTGATCGAGTACCGGATGAGAAAAATCAAAGAGATGGGTGCAAATGCCTATCGCTGCGCCCATCATCAGCAGAGCCGGGAGCTGCTGGATATCTGTGACCGTCTTGGGCTTCTGGTGATGTGTGAGACGAGGCGCATGTCCAGTGCACAAGAGGATCTGGAGGAACTGCGGACTCTGGTCAGACGGGATCGCAACCATCCGTCTGTTTTCCTGTGGGGCATCGGGAATGAAGAAATTTTTTCACAGGACAGACCGGAGACAGCAAAGACGACCCGGACGATGAAAGCGGAGATACAGAAACTGGATCCGACGCGCTGCGTTACCTCGGCGGTGGTCTGCTGGAATGGGAAAGAGCGCTTTGATACCGCAGAGAAATACATTCCAGTGACCAGATATCTGGACGTCATGGGCTTTAATTATTGCCAGACAGCCTGGGATGACTATCATGCCCGTATGCCGAAGCAGCCTATCCTGGTGACAGAGATTGATTCCAACAGCTGGACCAGGGGATGCTATGCGACCGATGAAAGCGTGGGACAGTATTATCTTCTGGATCCGGATAATCGCAGGAAATGTAAGAATGGGAATAAAGCGGTCAAAAAGGATGTCGCGGAGACAGCCTGGGCTATGATTGACGCGAGGGATTTTATCGCCGGAGCTTTTATCTGGACAGGCTTTGATTACCGCGGGGAGCCTACGCCCATGGCGTATCCGGCAGTCTATACGCAGTTTGGCGTTTTTGACTATTGCGGGTTTGAAAAGGACAATTATTACTATTATAAGAGCTGGTGGTCGCCCGGAGAACCGGTTCTGCATATCTTTCCGCACTGGAATCACAGGGGATGTGAGAGCGAAGCATTTCCTGTTTACTGCTACAGCAACCTGGATGAGGTGGAGCTGTTTGTAAATGACAGAAGCTATGGGAAAAAAGCCGTCCCGCGAAACGGATATCCGGGGTGGGATGATGTTGTCTATGTTCCCGGGAAATTAAGTGCATTCGGGTATAAAGATGGAAGGCTGGTTATGACCGATATCCGGGAGACGACAGGCGCAGCGGCAAGCCTTTCTGCGGAGGTTTATCGAAGCTCTGTAAAAAAGGATGATATTGCAATTCTGAATATCGAACTGCTGGATGCGTATTCCAGACCGGTGCCGGATGCCGATACGGAATTGCACTTTGAAATCAGCGGCGGCAGGCTGGTTGGTACGGGAAATGGCAATCCGGGGAGCCATGAGTCGGAAAAGCTGCCGGTGCGGCGGGCATTTCATGGGAAATGTCAGCTCATTGTTGATACGCAGGGAAAGAAAACGATTGTAAAACTGTATGCTCAGGGTCTGAAAGACCTTACATTATCCGTGTGACAGGGGAAGAACACTATTTGCGAGTCGGGTTTTACGCCCATAAATTGCAAATGCTGTCCAGAATGTCCATTGTCGAAATTACCGAAAAAAATAAAAATAGAAAAAATAATTATGCAAAATGGACAAAATTTTATTGCGTTTTTTAGAAAGATACGGTACAATGACAAATAGATGGTTTCGGCTTCCTGGTTTGATGATTCGGGCGGCAAAGGGAACAGGATACTATGGCAGGCGTTCCATTCCGGACTGCTCGTCCTTTCTATCGTCAGATTGTGCAATTATTTTCTAACTCATCATTGATAATGAAAAATAATCCTTGAAAAATATGCAAAAAAGATTAAAAACTTGTTGAAAATGAGAAATAGTTGGTTTATAATGAATTTATAATTTCGTGAAATACTGAAAAGTAAAAAGGGAGGTAATGCTATGGCAAAAAAGAAAAACCCGGCGGTGCAAAAAAGTGACATTCCGTTGGGAAAGGCGATGAAACGGGACTGGCAGCTATACGTGATGCTGGCGTTTCCCATCATTCTGGTGGTTGTGTTCAGCTATGCGGCGTATCCGGGATTGCGGATGGTCTTCATGGACTACAAACCGATGAAGGGCTATTCAGGCAGTGAGTGGGTTGGCCTTGAAACTTTTAAAAAAATTTTTTCGGATAACGATTTTATCCGCGCATTGCGGAACTCGATTGCATTCAACCTGCTGGATCTGGCAGTAGGGTTTCCGCTGCCGATTATCCTGGCTCTGATTCTGAACGAGCTGCGTTATCAGAAGTTTAAGAAAGTGACGCAGACAATTCTGTATCTGCCGCATTTCCTCTCCTGGGCGATTATCGGCAGCGTGGCGTACACGATGTTCCGGCCGACCTCAGGTTTGGTCAATATTATTCTGATGAATTGGGGCGTGATTGATTCCGGTATCCCATTCCTGACAGAAAAGTGGCACTGGGCGGTGACCTATCTGCTGGTAGGCGTATGGCAGACCATGGGCTGGGGCACGATCATGTACCTGGCGGCGATCACCGGCATCAGCGGCGATCTCTATGAGGCGGCCATGATTGACGGCGCGGGTCGGTGGAAAAGGATGCTTCATATTACGCTTCCGTGCATTCGCCCGACGATTGTTACCCTCCTGATCATGAACCTGGGTCGTGTCATGGGCAGCAGCCTGGAGCGTCTGACGGCGTTCGAGAACTCAATGGTAAGAGATTTCTCCTATCAGTTTGCGGTGTACATTTATGAGAAAGGTCTTTCCAACAGCAAGTACAGTATGGCGACAGCTGTGAACCTGTTCCAGTCTCTGGTGGGTGTGGCGCTGGTATTGATTGCTGACCGGGTGGCGAAGAAGCTCGGCGAAGACGGATTACTGTAGGGAGGTGGATACATATGGCTAAGAAAAAGAAAAATATGGAAGGCGAAGGTGATTTCACCTCCGATGGCAGCCACGCGATTTCAAAGTTTCGAGTGAGCGACGCAATTATGATGGCAGTTCTGGTGATTCTCTGCGCGACATGTGTACTCCCGTTTATTCACCTGTTTGCAAAGTCTATTTCCAGCAACAGCGCGGTTCTGGCAAAACAGGTTACTTTCTGGCCGAAGGGCATTAACTTCGATGCTTATATCTCTATTTTCAAGGATGGAGGTCTGGTATATTCCTTTGGCTACAGCGTGGTAGTAACGGCGATCTTCACGCTCCTTGGTATGATCGCCTGTACCTGTGCGGCTTATCCGCTCTCTAAGAAGCGACTGAAAGGGCGTTCCTGGATTACGTTTGTACTGATGGTTCCGATGTACTTCACTGCTGGTATCATTCCTACTTACCTGCTGATGCATGACCTGGGACTGCTGGATACGATGTGGGTGCTGATCTGGCCTCTCATCTATTCTCCGTATAATATGCTGATCATGAAGAATTATTTTATGTCCAATATCCCGGACAGCCTGGAAGAATCCGCCTTTATTGATGGTGCGACGAATGTCCAGGTGCTGACGAAGATCGTGCTTCCGCTTTCAAAGCCGATTCTTGCGACCCTTTCCCTGTTCTATGCGGTAGGCCGCTGGAATTCCTACGCGGATAATATGTACTATATCCGTACAGACTCCCTCAAAATGGTGCAGTATAAGCTGTATCAGATGGTTTCATCCGCAAGCGAGGCGCAGACAACGACCCTTTCCGAGGGGGCGAATGTGACCAGTACGCCGGAAGTATTGCAGGCAGCGGCGATTATGTTTGTCACGATCCCAATCATCTGCATCTACCCGTTCCTGCAGAAATATTTCGTAAAGGGTACGATGCTCGGCGCAGTGAAGGGCTGATATTTGTCCTGCATCGTTTTTTGATGCAGGACGTAGACCGCGCCATCGCGCAATGCGCGATTCTGCATGGCGAGGCTTTCGCGTTGTCCTGCATTGCTTTTCAATGATTTATTTCCCGGATTATCCGGGTGTAAATGAATGTGGCTGTTCTGGATGATCGGTGATTGATCCGGTATGGTTTGGAGCTGCCGCAGATACAAGGATGGCAGATACGTTCTGTCATTCCGAATAAGGTTTTTACCTATTTATATGGAACGGTTTCGGACTATTGTGATGGGACAGCGGAATTCTGCGAGACAGAACCCGTACCGGGATCGTTTGGACAAAGAAAAGGAGGAAGAAACACAATGGCAGCAAAAATTACCAGAAGAGATTTTCTTCGCGGATCAGCGGCAGCATTCGTTGGCACTATGATGGCGGGAACCATCGCGGGAGCGGAAGAAGCGACAGGTATGGATTCATGGGAAGCGTTCAGTGACACCGTTACCCTGAAAATCCCGGTTTACGACAGAGGTGCTGAGGGTGTGCCGGATGTAACCAGCAACTACTGGACACAGTGGGTACAGTCTGAGTTTGGCGATAAGTATAACATCAATGTAGAGTTTGTAGGAATTACCCGTTCAGACGTTATGACAGATTATGCTCTGCTCGGAGCGGCCGGAGATCTTCCGACGATCCTGATGGAGTATGACTATGACAAGCTGGCGACATGGGCAACCGAGGGTTATCTGACCGAGTATGATCTTGACCAGTTTGCGCAGATCGCGCCGACCTATTATCAGGGTATGGTAGACAGAAATCAGCTGCAGTATGTAGAGCTGGCTGGCGGCAATTATCTGGTGCTGAGCGAGAGACCGTATTATGAATCAACCTATACATTTAATACATTCGTGCGTATGGACTGGCTCCGGGAAGTAGGATATGACTATATTCCGAATATGGCGTCCCAGGAATACATTGATGCGATGCTGGCGATCAAGGAAGCAGGGATTGCGGACTACCCGGCAGGCGGTGCGATGCTGACCGGTGTTGGCTCAGATCAGTCTTATCCGTGGAGAACCTATCCGCAGAATGAGGAGAACTGGGTAATGTACGGCGACTATCAGATTCCGTCTTTGAGCAGCGCGGAGAACAAGGCTCTTCTGAAGTTTGAGAACCAGAAGTATAATGCCGGCATCACGAATCCGGAGTATTATACCATCGATTCTGAGACCGACAAGTCCAACTTCATCAATGGCACCACCTTCGCTTACTCAGGTTATATTTCGGCATCTATGGACTGGCTGGAGTCTTTCTATGATCAGAACCCGGACGCGGAGCTGGCAATAGCGGTACAGTCCACAGAACTCAACGGGGAAGGCTATGCGCCGGCATACCGCGCGAACAACCCGTTCGGCATGATGATTGGTTTCTCCTCTCTGGCGAGCGAGGACGAGATCAAGGCAGCGATGATGTACATGGAGTGGATGTGCCAGGATGATACCCTGGAGACCTTCCAGTGGGGCGTTGAGGGTGAAAACTTTACCTATGATGACAATGGCTCGAAGGTGTCTGTTGAATACTCTGAGCAGTCTTCCGACTACAAGCAGGGCTATAACAACAGCATTGACTACTGGTGCATCGTAACCGCTTCCAGAAGCACGGGCACGATCGAAGAGACGATTGAGGCTTCTCTGCCGCAGAATCTGCCGCAGAACTTCAATGATGATGTGATTCAGCACTACTACAATCAGGTACAGGTAGCAGATTACGGCTGGGCTGTGACCGATTGCATGTTTGGCGATTCTCTTGAGTCTGTAACCGAATATCAGGAGACTCTGGTAAATCTGTATATCGAGCTTCGTGATAAGCTGGTCGTTGCTTCTGAGGATGACTTTGATTCTCTGTATGAAGAGTACGCACAGCAGTATCTCGACGCTGGTTATCAGGAGGTGATTGATGAGCGTCTGGAGCTCTTCAATGAGGGTCTGACGACGAAGCTTCCGACTTATGATGCTGCGGTAGCGACTACATTTGAGTAAAGATTGTTCTTAAGCTTTGGTCTGGCAGGATCGTTCGGAGAGCTTTCCTTTCAGGTAATAATGACGTTTGTTCGTCCACCGGGCAGGGGGAAAAATCTCCCTGCTCTGTTTATAGACGAAAAACAGGACGATTTTCAATACGCATGGGCGTTTACTCAAATCAATTGTTGGCGGAATGCCTGCCCGGAAGAAAATGCCTTTTGCGTGGAGAAATGCAGGAAGAATACGAAAAAAGTTACAAAAATAAATAAAAAATAGAGAAAAAAGTTACAAACACTCTTGAAATAACGAAGAAAAATGTTACAATACGGACACGGGAGGTATTGTGACCGATGTTAGAGAGGGATATTTCTTCCAGACTGAAAGCGTGGAAAGCGGAAACTCCTAAAAAGGCTCTGTGCATTATCGGAGCCAGACAGATTGGGAAGACCACGATTATTGAAAAGTTTGGCAGGGAGTTTTATGATTACTTTGTAGAGATTAATTTTGTGACGGATGCGGGGGCAGGACAGATTTTTGATGGCAGTCTGGATGCAGATACGATTATAGAAAATCTGACGGCTTACACAATGCAGAAAATGGAACCGGGGAAAACACTTGTTTTTCTGGATGAGATCCAGGAATGCCCCAATGCGAGATGTGCGATCAAGTTTCTGGTGGAAGACGGGCGGTTTGATTACATTGAATCGGGTTCTATGCTGGGCGTTCGGTATAAGGAAGTGAAATCCTATCCGGTTGGTTTTGAGGAAATCTGCTATATGTACCCTATGAATTTTTGGGAATATGCTGCCGCCAATGGTGTTCAGGACTCTACGTTTGAATTGTTAAAAAAGTGTTACGAGCAGTCACAGCCCGTGCCGGAAGCTGTACACAATACGATGAAAAAGCTTTTTTATACGTATATCGTAGTGGGCGGGATGCCGGCTGTTGTTCAGACGTATGTGAATACACATGATATCGGGAAGGTTGTCCAGGCACAGAGGGATATTCTGGAGCTTTATCGTCTGGATATTGCCAGATATGCCAACGGGAGTGACCGGATCAAGATTCAGGCGATTTTTGACAGTATTCCATCGCAGCTGAATGATAAAAACCGAAGGTTTTTCCTGAAACGGGTGGATGAGAACGGAAGACAGAACCGATACGAGAATGCTTTTTTATGGCTAAGCGATGCGGGAGTCGCGCTCCCGTCTTATAATGTCAGTGAGCCGCAGACGCCCTTACAGCTGAACGAGAAAAGAAATATTTTTAAACTGTTTCTGAATGACACGGGACTTTTGTGCGCGGCCTGTATGAAAAACATTCAGTTTGACCTTTTGCAGGGAAATCTGGAAGTGAATATGGGAAGCATTCTGGAAAATGAATTTGCTCAGGCTATAAAAAGTAATGGATTCTCTCTGAATTATTACGAGTCGAAGAAAGCAGGGGAACTGGATTTTATCGTACAGAATGGAACAGAAGTGGATCTGATCGAGGTGAAATCCGGACATGACTATAAAAAGCACTCTGCATTAAACCGTGTATCGCAAACGCCGGGGTGGACGTTTGGAAGAAAAATGGTTTTTTGCGAGGGAAATGTAGAGAAAGAAGAAGATGTGGAATATCTGCCCTGGTATATGATTTTGTTTTATAAGCGGGAGGAGGCGCCGCTTGGGTATCTGTATCAGGTGGATTTATCGGCACTGTAAGCGAAGAACGGTATATGGTAGTGTGTGGGAAACCATGCAGGACAGTTCCTCGCACCCGCTGCGAGGTACTGTATGAAAACGTATATTTTACAGGAAAAAGTCCCATCGCGATTTTAAATGGACTTTTTCTTCATTGAGATATGTCCCGTAACTGTGAAGATACTGAACAGTTACAAGATTACAATGGAGGAGGCAGAGAAAATGAGATTTACGTATCCGGACGGCCAGACAAAGGCACTGACATTCAGCTATGATGACGGCAGAATTTACGACCGGAAACTGGTGTCAATTTTTAATGAGTATGAAATGAAAGGAACCTTTCATTTGAATTCGAGTTCTCTGAACAGCGAAGAGCATCCGAGTACAGAATCGGTTTCCGAGACGGAAGTGGCAGAGCTGTACAAAGGGCATGAAGTGGCCTGCCACGGTCTGCGCCACCGCAATCCGACGTCTGTATCGACAGCATTGATGGAGATTGAACTGCGCGAGGACCGGAAAAACCTGGAAGCTCTGACCGGAGGCCTGGTGCAGGGACTTTCCTACGCGTATGGCAATTATACGGAAGAGACGAAGCAGATCGCGCGGGCGAATGGGATCAAGTATTCCCGCACGGTGAATTCCACGGGCTCTCTCTGGGCGCCGGCCGATTTCCTGGAGTGGCATCCGACCTGCCATCACAACGACAGCCGCCTGTTTGATATCGGGAAACGCTTCCTTACCCTGAATGGCGACTGGGAGCTTTCGCTTCTGTATGTGTGGGGGCACAGCTTTGAATTTAACAGTGATAATAACTGGGAGCGCATCGAGAAATTCGCGCGGATGATGTCCCATCAGGAAGGCGTCTGGTATGCCACGAATCTGGAAATCTGCGATTATATTACGGCTGTGCGGGCGCAGGAATTCTCCGCAGATGGTCTTACCATGCGCAATCCGACTGCGCAGACGATCTGGGTGACCACGAAGGATGGGCTGCTTACCGTTGCGCCGGGAGCATGTGTACGGATTGGAGAACGGTAGAAAGGAGATTCCCGTTATGGTGATTTTATCTGAAAGGGTTACTTTGGATGAACTGATGCACATTGAACCTCATGTATTTTTTGATGATATGATGAAATGTGTTGTTGATATAGAAAAAGAACGCCTTGCTGTGAATGCAGAATTACATGCAGAACTGGAAACCTTTTTGCTGGAAAACGGTTCTGCCCAGAAAAGTTTGTATGGGATAAATATTTTGGATGATGGGGAGATTGAATTCGACTCTCTGATCAATCCCCCGCGAAACAGAGAAGCCGGATATCCGAGAGTGGGAAGGTATGTCGCAGATCCGGCGGCGAGAGAAAAGATAGAGGAGGTTGTCCATCGATGGTTGCTGATATAAAATGGTTCGATATGCCGATCGGGCAGCAGATATGCAATGCCGGGAGCGAACTGGGACGAGCCATCCGCCGTAAGAACAAAAATGATATGCTGGGTGCACAGGAATTCTGTATCCACGCGATAGAGATGCTTTCCTACACCAAACTGGATCCGAAGAATGCAAACTGTAGAAATGAACTGACCTGTGCACAGGAAGAGATACTGGACTATATTCTTGGAGATAATCTGTATCAGAATGATGATCAGTCCATTATGAAATGGTATGACGCATTTCTTCGGTAAAAAAAGAATATGAAAATGTACATGACAGAAAGGAGTCAACTATGCTGAAGCTGGAGTATGACAAGAACGAGATCGAGCAGGTGATTGACAAAATCGTGAAAAAGACCATGAACATGGATCTGACCTGGGACTGGCCCTGCGGGGTAGCGTATTATGGGATCAGCGACGCGTATGAAAAGACCGGAAAACAGGAATACCTGGAGCTTCTGAAGGATCGGGTGGATGAGCTGATTGATCTGGGGCTGCCGGGTGTGTGGACAGTCAATGCCTGCGCGATGGGGCATTGCCTGATTACGCTGTATCAGGCGACCGGTGAGCAGAAATACTATGATATCCTCATGAGTAAGATTGCCTATATCACGAATGACGCACTCCGCTTTGGCGATCATGTGCTGCAGCATACGGTTTCCGCGAACAATGATTTTCCGGAGCAGGCCTGGGCCGACACCCTGTTTATGGCAGCGTTTCTGCTTTTACGGGTGGGTGTCATGAATAAAGATCAGGCGATGATTGACGACGCACTGAATCAGTATTACTGGCATATTAAATATCTGCAGAATCCGGACAGCGGATTTTATTATCATGGCTACAACAACATCACTGGCGACCATATGTCCGGTATTTACTGGGGCCGGGCGAACGCCTGGGCAGCATTTACCATGTCGAAAGTGGGAGATATTCTGCCGGAGTGCTATCTTTATCCGAAGTACATTGATATTGTCGGTTCCTTAAATGAGCAGCTGGCGGCGCTGAAGACGGTGCAGACAGAAAATGGCCTCTGGCGGACGGTTCTGGATGATCCGGAATCCTATGAGGAAGTCTCTGCGTCGGCGGGCATCGCGGCGGCGATGCTGAACCGCGGCAATCCGCTGCATTCCAAATACATCAACAAATCGATCAGGGGCCTGCTCGCGAATGTCAGTGCAGAGGGAAAGGTCATGAACGTTTCCGGCGGGACGGCTGTTATGAATGACATCGAAGGATATCGCGGCATACCGAGAGCCTGGATTCAGGGCTGGGGACAGGGACTGGCGCTTTCCTTCTTTGCTACGCTGCTGGTGTCTGACCAGATTGCGAAGGATGGGGCACTTTAAAATGCACACAGCCGCGCATGGAATGGCTGGCGCAAAGTAAAACGATCTTTGACTATAAGATCACGCAAAGATGGTATCGGCGTTTCATGAACCACAATGCGGATTTGAAATAAGAAAGCAAAGAGGAGAAATCTATGACAGAAAAGACAAAAGGAGGTTTTACCCTTCCGGGGGAATCCGGCTATGAACAGCTGACGCTCGCCATGGCGGAAAAGTGGGGAGCGGATGTGATTCGTGACAGCGATGGGACGGTGCTTTCCGATGAGATCGTCCATGCGGGCTATGGAATTTACTCCACGATCTGTGTGATACGGGATCATAATGAATGGGCGGCGAAAAATCCGGATAAGCTGCAGCAGACCTTTTTGTGTACGCCGCCGGTGGCAGCTGTACCAGGAAAGCCGGAAGTGGAAACGGTAGCTTCGACTGGGATGAGCAGCAATATTTCGGGTTCCAGCGGTTGGGAAGCAGATAAAAAAGCCATCGGACAGCCAGATGAAGTCCGGATTGGCCTGATGGACGCTTTCTTTGAGGAACAGTTCCGGATCAACGACAGCGAGGCCGCTCTCAAATACTGGGAGGTCTATGACCGCACGACGAATCAGAAGGTTGCCCGTGAAAAATGGTCGTATGACCCTGCGGCTGGCCGAGTGACGATTCATGATGTGGCGCTGTTCCATAAATATACCGTCAGCTTTCTGGCGTATCGGATCTGGGAAGAGATCTCCATGTACAACCATACGACGAATCACTGGGACAAAGAGCATCTGATGCAGATTGATCCCCGCTATCCCGAGACGCAGGAATACCTGCTTGGCTGGATGAAGAACTGGTGTGAGACGCACCCGGATACCACGGTCGTGCGTTTTACCTCGATGTTTTACAATTTTGTCTGGATCTGGGGCAGCAGCGAGCGGAACCGGAATCTGTTTACGGACTGGGGTTCTTATGATTTTACGGTCAGCGCTCTGGCGCTGGATGAGTTTGAGAAAAAATATGGCTACGCCATGACAGCGGAGGACTTTATCAATAAAGGAAATCTCCATGTGACCCATATGCCGGGCGACGCGCGGAAAAAAGACTGGATGGCATTTATCAATGATTTCGTTATTTCTTTTGGAAAGCAGCTCATTGACCTGGTGCATGCCTACGGGAAAAAGGCCTATGTCTTTTATGACGACAGCTGGGTCGGCGTGGAGCCGTACAACGGCCGGTTTTCCGAATTTGGTTTCGACGGCCTGATTAAGTGTGTGTTCTCTGGCTATGAGGCAAGGCTCTGTGCCGGTGTGGATGTGCCGACGCACGAGCTGCGTCTGCATCCTTATCTGTTCCCGGTAGGCTTAGGCGGCGCGCCGACCTTTGCCGAGGGCGGCAATCCGACACTGGACGCGAAAAAATACTGGATCAGCGTGCGGCGGGCGCTGCTGCGGGCAAAAATTGACCGGATTGGCCTGGGCGGCTATCTGCATCTGACAGAACCGTTTCCGGATTTCTGCGATTACATCGAAAAGGTGGCGGATGAATTCCGCCTGATCCGCTCATTCCACGATGCGGGAGAGCCGTACACGATCAAAACAAGAGTGGCTGTCCTTCACTACTGGGGCGCGCTTCGTTCCTGGACGCTGTCCGGCCATTTCCATGAGACTTATATGCATGACCTGATCCACATCAATGAGGCGCTTTCCGGGCTGCCTGTGGATGTGTGCTTCCTTTCCTTCGAGGATGTGAAAAACGGCGCGCTTGCCGATGTCGACGTTGTTATCAATGCGGGACGCGCGGGCAGCGCGTGGAGCGGCGGCGACGCCTGGAAGGACGACGAGCTTGTGACCATCCTCACCAAATGGGTATACGAGGGCGGCACCTTCCTCGGTGTGAACGAGCCTTCGGCTGTAGAAGGCTATGATACGTACTTCCGCATGGCAGATGTGCTTGGTGTGGACGAAGATACCGGCGCGAAAGTGTGTCACGGAAAATGGAGCTTTGCTGTGTGTGATGGAGAGGAACTGTTTGCGGCGGATGATGTGTGTGCAGACGATGCAGAAGCAGCTGGCAGGTCCTGTGCCGCAGCGAAGATCATTCCGGACGGAGCAGGCATTGAAGCAAAGGAAAACCGCTATCTGACGGATGGTACTGCAAAGGTACTCCTGGCAGACGGCGATCAGCCTCTGGTGACTGTTCACAATTTTGGCCAGGGGAAAGGGATTTATCTGTCCTCCTTCCAGGTGAGTCAGGAAAATACGCGCATGCTCTATCAGCTGATCCGATACGCAGGCGGCGAAGGGCTGAACGGTTTTTATATGACCGACAATCTTTATACCGAGTGTGCGTATTATCCGGCGAGTGGCCGTCTGGTCGTGATCAATAACAGCGACGCAGAACAGACCACGACCATTCCGACAGAAAAAGGCGGGCGGACGGTGTGTATCGCGCCGTATGATACGACATTTATTGAATTATAATTTACGGGGATGGATTGATCCTGCACCAGACCGAAAATATTTTAAGATAGACGGGGAAAACCGAAAAAAATGGATGAAAAAGTGTTTTTCACCCGCCTGTATCGAAAAAATATCGGTTTTGACCCAAAAACTTTCTTTACAAACATAGTATCCTGTGTTAGTATATTTCTAAATTTTGGAACGTAATATGCTTAGGATGATTGCTTCGCAGGCGAAGACTGATTGTTCAGTTTTTGCCTGCGTTTTTCTTTGCATAAAGGGTTCCGGTAAATGTTTGAGGAGGATGCAGGTATGTTGAATGTTGTAAAGAGTGTAAATGATGTCGTAAATGGCATCGTCTGGGGCTGGCCGGCGCTGATTCTTCTGGCTTTTGTCGGCGTGCTGATGACCTGCCTGACGAAATTTTTTCAGATCAGTCACATTGGCCACTGGATGAAGCTGACGATCGGGGCGATCTTCAGCGATAAGGACGTGACCGGACACACGAAGGATAAGTCGATTTCTCAGTTTCAGTCGCTTTGTACGGCGCTGGCGGCGACCGACGGCACCGGCAATATCGTCGGTGTGGCGGGCGCGATCATGGTCGGCGGTCCGGGCGCGGTGTTCTGGATGTGGCTGATCGCTTTCTTTGGCATGATGACAAATTATTCGGAGAATGTCCTGGGTATCTATTACCGTAGGAAGAATCAGGCGGGAGAGTGGTCCGGCGGCGCGATGTACTACTTACGGGACGGTCTTGGCGCGAAGAAGGGCTGCAAGGGTATCGGCGCGGTGCTGGCGGTGTTGTTTTCCATTTTCTGCTTCCTGGCTTCCTTCGGTATTGGCAACATGACGCAGGTGAACTCGATTTCCGGAAATATGGAATCTGTGTTTGGCGTGCCGACCTGGCTGACGGGTATTGTTGTGCTGATTCTGGCAGGACTGGTCATTGTCGGCGGCCTGAAGCGTATCGCATCTGTGACAGAGAAAATTGTACCGTTCATGGTAGTTCTTTATATTGTGGGAACCGTTGTCATCCTGATTACGAATATTTCACAGGTAGGGACAGTGTTTGGAGCGATCTTTAAGGGCGCGTTCGCGCTGAAGGCAGCGGGAGGCGGCGTCATTGGCTATGGCGTTAAGCTGGCGATTGAACAGGGTATGAAGCGGGGTGTTTTCTCAAATGAAGCCGGCCTTGGCTCCTCGGTTATGGTGCACTCAAACTCAAATGTGAGCGAGCCGGTGCGCCAGGGTATGTGGGGCATTTTTGAGGTATTCGCGGACACCATCATTGTCTGTACGCTGACCGCGTTTGCGGTGCTTTCCTCCGGACTGGTAGATCTGGAGACAGGAGAGACCGTTGCGGAGTACGCCGGTGTCACACTGACAAAGGCCAATATCGTCGCGCAGGTTTTTTCCATGCATTTCGGTCAGGTGGGCGCGGCGTTTGTAGCCATTGCAATCATGCTTTTCGCATTCTCGACCGTTTTGGGCTGGAGCCATTATGGTACGAAGGCGTGTGAATTCCTCTTTGGTGAGAAATATACGATTATCTATCGTGTGGTATTTGTAATTGCAATTTTTGGCGGCGCGGTCATGAGCGACAACCTGGCATGGGATCTGGCGGATACCTTTAACGGCCTGATGATGATCCCGAACCTGATCGGTGTGCTCGTGCTCTCTCCGCAGGTTTACCAGATTACGCAGAACTATGTAAACCGCGTCCTGAAAGGAAAGAAAGAGAAGCCGATGCTTTCCGCATTCCCGGATGTGCAGAAGGAGCAGGAGCAGAAGCTGGCGAAAGAGGGCGCCTGAGGCGGAGATGGTTCATATTGCAGATAAAGCAGGTGCTATTGCAGTGATGGGCTGATCATGAGGTGCGATGAAATAGAATATCCTGATATAGAAAGCTCTGACAAATTCATTAGCTGGATTTGTCGGAGCTTTTTTCTGCAAAATAATTCTTGTATCTCCCTCTGTACTTTGATAAACTGTAGCTATTCAGAACAGCTCTTTGATTTCGTTTTGGGATCGGATAAAAACATGTATGTATAAAAGAGAAAATAGAGGAAGGCTGGTGAAGAAAGTATGGAATACAATTACGATGTAAGTATAATAGGAGCCGGACCGGGCGGTATATTCGCGGCGTATGAGATTGTAACGAACCGGCCGGATTTGAGAGTAGCCGTTTTTGAAAAGGGGCATTCTCTGGAAAAGCGGAAATGTCCGATTGACGGGGAAAAGGTGAAGTCCTGCATTGGCTGCAAGACCTGCTCGATCATGAGCGGGTTCGGCGGAGCGGGCGCGTTTTCGGATGGTAAATATAATGTGACAAATGATTTCGGCGGTACGCTGTATCAATACATCGGCAAGGAAAAAGCCCTGGAGCTGATGTATTATGTCGATGAGATCAATATGAAATATGGCGGGGAAGGCACGAAGATGTACTCGACCGCGGGGACGAAGTTCAAGAAGCTCTGTATGCAGAACGGCCTGAATCTTCTGGATGCGTCCGTGCGGCATCTGGGAACGGATATCAATTATAAGGTACTGGAGAATCTCTATGGGTTTTTGAAGGATAAGGCTGACTTCTATTTTGACACGCCGGTAGAAGGTGTGGAGAAAGCAGAAGGCGGATATCTGGTTTTTGCACACGGAAAAAGTCCTGTGGAGAAAGCGGACATTCCGGAAAACGCAGCAGCTGCTTCGCGGGAAAGCACGACAGGCTTGTCTGCGGAACGAGATGGGCAGAAGTTTTTCTGTCGTGAGTGCGTCATTTCTGTCGGCCGCAGCGGCAGCAAATGGATGGAGGCAATCTGTGAGGAGCTCGACATCCCGACAAAGTCCAACCGCGTGGACATCGGTGTGCGGGTGGAGCTTCCGACGGTTATTTTTTTCCATCTGACGGATGAGCTTTATGAGAGTAAAATCGTTTACCGCACAGAAAAATTCGAGGATCGGGTGCGCACGTTCTGTATGAACCCATATGGCATTGTTGTGAATGAGAATACGAATGGGATTATTACAGTGAATGGGCACAGCTATGAGTCGGAAGAATTGCAGACAGAGAATACGAATTTCGCGCTTCTGGTGGCAAAGCATTTTTCCGAGCCCTTCAAGGACAGCAATGGTTATGGCGAGAGCATTGCCCGGCTTTCGAATATGCTGGGCGGCGGCGTAATCGTTCAGCGCTTCGGCGATCTGGTGCGCGGTCGGCGCAGTACGGTATCCCGCATCGAAGAAGGACTGGTGCGCCCGACTCTGAAAGCGACGCCCGGGGATCTGAGTCTGGTACTGCCCAAGCGGATTCTGGACGGGATCATCGAGATGATCTATGCGCTGGACAAAATCGCGCCCGGAACCGCGAATGACGACACGCTTCTGTATGGCGTAGAGGTTAAATTTTATAATATGGAAGTCGAGCTTGACGAAAATCTGGAGACAAAAAATAAAGGGCTGTATGTCATCGGCGATGGCAGTGGCGTGACACATTCCCTGTCGCACGCATCTGCGAGCGGCGTGTATGTCGGGCGGAAGATCTGTGAGGAATGAATAAAAAATGATAAAGGAGATTTCAGAAAATGAAATATGATTATCTTGTAGTAGGCTCCGGCCTGTACGGAGCAGTTTTTGCGCATGAGGCTAAAAAACATGGAAAGAGCGTTCTGGTGATTGATAAGCGCCCGAATATCGCGGGCAATGTCTACACGGAGGATGTGAAAGGAATTCATGTCCACAAATACGGCGCGCATATTTTCCATACGAATAATAAAAAGGTCTGGAATTACATCACGCAGTTCGCGGAGTTTAACCGTTTTACGAATTCGCCGGTCGCGAATTACAAGGGCGAGCTGTATTCCATGCCCTTCAATATGTACACGTTTAACAAGATGTGGGGCGTGGTGACGCCAGAGGAAGCTGCGGCGAAGATCGCAGAGCAGAGAAAGGAGATCACCGGCACGCCGCGCAATCTGGAAGAACAGGCGATTTCTCTGGTAGGCCGTGATATTTTCGAAAAGCTGGTGAAGGGCTACACGGAAAAGCAGTGGGGTCGTGACTGCAAAGACCTCCCGGCGTTCATCATCAAACGCCTGCCTGTCCGCTACACCTTTGACAACAATTATTTCAACGCACTCTATCAGGGCATTCCGATCGGAGGCTATACGAAGATGGTCGCGAATCTGCTGGAGGGGATTGAAGTTCGCCTGAATATCGATTATCTGGAGCAGAAAGCCGGGCTGGACGCACTTGCGGACCGGGTTGTGTATACCGGACCGATTGACGCGTACTTTGATTATCAGCTCGGCTGCCTGGAGTATCGTTCGGTGCGATTCGAGACAGAGCTTCTGGATCAGCCGAACTTCCAGGGGAACGCAGCCGTGAATTACACCGACCGCGAGACCCCCTGGACCCGTATCATCGAACACAAATGGTTTGAATTCGGCAAGGACGAGGAGGGCAACGATCTGCCAAAGACGGTGATCAGCCGCGAATACAGCTCCGAGTGGAAGCTGGGCGACGAGCCCTATTATCCGGTCAACGACGAGAAAAACGGTGCCCTTTACGCGCGGTACCGTGCTCTCGCCGAGGCGGAGGAAAACGTTATTTTTGGCGGTCGCCTGGGAGAGCATAAGTATTATGACATGGACGCGGTTATTGCATCTGCGCTGGAGCTGTGCGGGCGGGAACTGTAGAGTCCGTTGGAAACCGCACGATTGCCTTGAAAAGATCGCCGTCGGTTACAATCTCAAACTTCCCGCCCTGAAGCTCGACGAAGTTTTTCACGATGGCGAGACCGAGCCCGCTCCCTTCGGTGTTGCGGGATTTGTCGCCGCGCACGAAGCGCTCGGTCAGGGTATCGACGTCGAAGTCCAGCTCCTGGGCGGAGGTGTTCTTGATTGTGATGACCGCCTCGTCAGAAATTACCTCCAGCTGCACCCAGGCGCGCGTCCCAGTGAGGGCGTATTTGGCTACGTTGACCAGGAGGTTTTCAAGGACGCGGTAGGTTTTTTCCGAATCCAGCTCGAGGAGAACACGCCTGGCGTTCCCTGTATGATCACCCGCCTCAGAACTGGCAGAGGAACGGATAGTGGCATCGGTGCTGTTGCTGTCGATATTCGCGAAAGTGGCGGGGGCGGATGTGCTCCAACCGCTGCCAGGAGTGCGCATGCGGCAGTCGATCCCGGCGGCTTCCAGGCGATCCTGCTGTTCAGCGACGGCCTGGCGCACCATTTCAGAAAGGTCAACCGGACTCTTTTTCAGTTCTACATTGCCGCTGGCCGCTTTGCTCACTTCAAAGAGGTCCTCGATCAGCTTTTTCAGCCGCAGAGATTTGCGGTCGAGAATGTCGATGTAGCTGCGGCGCTCTTCCTCGGTGATATTCTCATCCTTTAGAAGATTGATATAAGTGATGATTGCGGTCAGCGGCGTTTTCAGGTCGTGAGATACGTTTGTGATCAGCTCCGTCTTCATGGCCTGGCTGCGCATCTCCCGGTCGACTGCCTTTTGAAAGCCGGAGCCGATGGTGGCGAGCGCTTTTTTTATAGGCTCGAAAATGCCCAGCTCCTCCGGAATGTCAATCGCGAGGTTGCCCTCCGCCATCTGCTCGGTCGCGGTCAGCAGTTTTTGGTATTGGCCTTTGAACCGGTTTACATATCGACGGAGGCCGAAAAAGAGGAGGATGCTGTAAACACCCGTCCCAATCATATCCCAGAACAGGAAAAGGAAAAGACGCGGCAAGTAGAAGATGTAGTAATAAACTTCGTCATGGATGATGATACAGTACAGGAAGATTGCGCCGAAAAAAAGAATTCCCCAATTGGCTCCGGCGACCTTCAGCAGCCAGCGGTCAGAGGTTTCGCCGAGGTCGATGGTAGTCACTTCGTGGGCGAACCGTCTCGCCGCACGGGAGAGAAAGGAGAAAAACAGTCTCCCATTGCGGAGCAGGAAGGTATGCTCCAGAAGGTATGCCTTGCATCCGATGTCCAATATCTGCAGCAGTGAGAGGACAGCGAGCAGCCAGACGCCATAGAGCAGCATATATGCGAGAAACGAAAGAAAAGCAAAGTAAAAATAGGCTTCGTCGGAGGCATACCAGTGGCAGATGGAAATAGCGAGCTCTTCCAGATAAATGCACAGCGGGATCAGCACGACCGCAAATTCTGCCGGAAATCGCTGAACCAGCCGACTGGATTTGCGCAGCTGGCGAAAAGCCGGGAGCAGGAAAGCACAAAGCGCCAAAGCTGCCAGCGCGAGAAGATAAACCAGACCGATGCTATCCCGCAGCTCGTTCCAGTATCCTTTATAGCTATAGGTTTCATAGTCATAGAGCCACAGATCCCTGGCGTACGGAAAACAGGCTACTGTGGCCAGACTGCACAGCAGCAGGAGAATCGTGACCCAGGTAGAGGGCTTCCCGTGGGAAAATATGCGCAAAATGTTACTATTATTGTTTTTCAATTTTGTATCCAACACCCCACACCACCTTTAAATATTTTGGATTTTTCGGATCGACTTCAATTTTCGTCCGAATGTTTCGAATGTGTACCATAATCGTTTCAGTTGCGATTGCCCGTTCGTTCCAGACCCGCTCATATATCTCGTCCGCCGGGAAGACGCGCCCGGGATTTTTCATCAGCAGAGCCAGAATCCTGAACTCGATCGGCGTCAGCGAGACCGGCTCGCCGTCTACCCGAACCTCCACCGTTTCCGTGTTCAGCTCCAGACCACCGTTGACCAGTACGTGATCGGAATCTTCTCCGCTTTGCGCCAGCTTCAGATAACGCGCGTAGCGACGCAGCTGAGAATTGACGCGGGCCAGCAGCTCCATCGGAGAGAAAGGCTTTGTGACATAGTCATCCGCGCCGATGTTCAGCCCGGTCACCTTGTCGATCTCCTCCGATTTTGCGGAGAGCATGATGACCGGAAAATCATAAGTTTCGCGCAGCCGCATGGTCATTGTGATTCCGTCCATCACCGGCATCATGATGTCGACAATAGCCAGGTGGATTTCCTGCTCATCCAGGATGTGCAGCCCTTCCCGGCCATTTTGCACTTTGAAGACGACATAGCCCTGATTTTTCAGGTAGATGCCAATGCCGTCGAGAATTTCCCGGTCATCCTCGACGACAAGAATGTGGAAACGCTCATTTCCATTCGCTTCGCGAAGAGCGGGACTTTGATGAGAATTCATAGGAAGCCTTCCTTTCTGGGGAGAACAGCAGGCCGCAGACCGCCTGCTATGCAGGCTATATGCCGCTAACGCGTCA
>JAJQGP010000009.1 GCA_021200475.1 Lachnospiraceae bacterium | reverse complement strand
AAATCAAGGAATTCTGCTCTTTTTTTATTCCAAAAGTGTTTAAGACCGGATTGTACGCAAAAAGAAAGGAATTGTCCAGTCTGACTTTGCGTTTTCTTCAGAGATTCTGTTGACATTTGTCCAAATGCACAGTAAAATAAAGAAAAACGTTTAAAAAAGCACCAGATTAACCTTTGTCCGCCGGTTCGCAGACAGAAATAACTGTAATTATTCACGAAACCTCAAAAAGATTTCGCCGGAATTATAGTCAACGGCGCAGCTCGTTTTCCTTTGCGGCACAGGCCTCTGGTTCTCAGTGAGGGCATAGAATGAATACAGCTAAATCGCACCGGATGCGAATTCCTCTGCGTCTCCTTCTTTTCCTATTTGTATTTTCCCTGCACTTTACAGGGCTGTTTGGCGTGCCGGAAAACCGCAGCTCTATCCTGACAGCCAGCGCCGCTTCTGCGAGTATGCCGGGACTGAATGCCAAAATCACACAGAATAATATTCTGAAAATTCTAAACGCGTACGATTCCGATGGCGCATATCTTTTAAACAACCGCATTGCGGCCGGTGATGACGTCCTGACATGGTTCACCGGCTGTTCCGACATTCTGAGTGGGATAGATACCGCGATACATGAAGAGACTCATATCTATTCCTACGCGGCAGAAAAAAACGGCAGGGCGGCCTATTTCGTGGGCAATCAGAAGACCATTTACGTTCCATATACAGACGTCTTTCCGTCCGTCGAAATGGCTTCTTCCATCCCTATCAGTCTCCGAACCTTCCGCTACAGCGCCTATATTGCAGATGCGGAGGAAGATCTGGCCTCAAATGCAGACGGCATCTACGGCCTGCTGAATGAATTTATGGCCTACCGCTCCGGCATGAATACAATTGTTTCTCTCTATGATTATCTGATTGACCAGGATGCCGACTGGGATACCTGGATGCTCTTTATCAACGAATGTGAAAATGATATGCAGGCTTATGCGGAATTTAAGTATTTTATTCTGCATTATCTCTATTACGCGAAGCAGAATGATCCGGATGTCTACAAGGCGATCATCCGCAATGCGCAGTTCTGCAAAGCTTATAAAAAACTGGAGAACAGCTATGCAAAGCTGATCCGCCAGTACCAGAAGGATCTGACAAAACTGCAGAAATACTATGCAAAGAAGGGATATACGCTGACGATCAAAAATGGCTCGATTTCCCTGACTACCCCGGAAAAAAAGACCACCACGATCTGCCGCTTTTACAACACTTACCTGAAGCTGGAGAAGCAGCTGAGCAAAACCCGCTACACGAATCTGCACAATAAGCTGCTCTCGGGCGTCAGTTAGGAGAGGGTTCTCTCGCATCGAGGTCGCGCTGAAGCGCGTCCAGATACGGCACCAGAAGTCCGCCGCGCGGATGGATGTAATAATCCTGATCCAGCTCCACATAGCGAAAGCTTTTTCGCCCTCCGTTCTGCGCGCGGTTCCAGAATTTCATCATATCCCGATACGGCAGATAAAACAGTTCGTTTCTCACACTGAAGAACAGAATCAGAAAAGAGATTCCGCCCTGCTCCTCAAACCGGGTCATGAACTCCACCTGGTGCGGGTGAATGTTCTGCAGTGCAAAGGTATCTACCGTGCATTCCTTGGCGTCAAAGCAGACCGGCAGCCCCTGCACTACGCCGATATAATCAACCGTACTCTTCTGCTCAAAATAGGCGAGCGTGATATGGCGCTCATCCTTATCAATTTTCAGCGGCGTGATCGGCGTCGGTATCTTCTGAATCAGCGCCAGCTTTTTTTCCAGGTAAACTTCATTTGTTCGATTGATCAGCTCTTCAAGGGTTGAACCTCGCAGGCCGCGTGTGTTCCAGGTCGCCATGCCATTCCTCTCGTATCTGTTGTTATATGGTAACCGTTCCGGACCGTACTTCGCACTCGCTGCGCGATTTTCCCGTGCTTCACTCCGGAGCTTCTTTTGGGCATCCGCAGATTGTTGTTACATTGTCTCTGCACTTCCTGACTCTGGAGCCGCCGCCAGCGCATCAAATACTTCCGGTACGGGCGCACAGAAGGATTGCCCGGACAGATAGGAAAGCGCACCGTCCACCTGCGGAAATTCCAGCCGATACGCGTGCAGAAGCTGACTGTGTACCTTATGCGAACGCGCATAAGCTTTGTTTTTCGCAGGATTGCCATATTTCGGGTCGCCGAGAATCGGGTAGCCGGCGCTTGCCAGATGCGCACGGATCTGGTGGCTCCGTCCGGTGATCAGGTGAACCTCCAGAAGTGACAGGCCATCTGCCACAGAAAGCACGCGATATTCTGTCTCAATTGGTTTCGCATCCCCGGACGGATGGTTTAACACGGTTACCGTATTTGTCCGCTCATTCTTTTTCAGATACCCGCGCAGATGGCTGTCGGAATGCACCTCGCCGCAGACAATGCAGCGGTAAAATTTGCGTACGGTGCGTTCCTTCAGAAGCTGATTCATAGTCTGAAGACCCGCGAGGCTCTTTCCGGCCACGACCAGACCGCTCGTATTGCGGTCAAGCCGGTTGCAGATTGCCGGACGAACGATTCGCATCTGTTCGCGTGTCATGGTGCCGGAGGTCAGCAGGTACTCATTCAGATACTCCACCAGAGAAACATCCTCTGGCGCCGCCTTCTGGGAAAGCATCCCGGCCGGCTTATTAAACAGGAGGATATGATCGTCCTCATATACGACAGCCGGAAATTTCTTCTCACTGCCCTGTCCATCCAAAAGATGCGCATCTGTGCTTCCCGATAAGCCTGGTTTTTCTGCCTCTGAAACCAGTTCCGGCTCCCGGCGAAGCTTCACTCCCCCGAATTTTTCATAGGTTTCCTCTGAGAGAAACAGCTTCACCCGGTCGTTTGGCTGCAGGATTTCCCTGCCCTCCGCCTTTTTTCCATTCAGGGTGATATTCTTTTTCCGAAGCATTTTATAGAGAAAGCTTTTCGACGCCTCACGCATATAGCGCGAAAGAAGCTTATCCAGCCGCTGGCCGGACTCTCTCTCTTCTACTAAAATCTCTATCATCGTTTTACCTGTTCGTAGATAGTCATTCCTCAAAGTGAAATCGCAAGCAGAACCTGATAAACCACCTCATCCCGGGACAGTCCCGGATAACGCTCGTCCGGAGTATAGGAAAGTCCCTCCCGATATTTTTCCGGATTTTTCGCCAGGACAGATACCCGCTGCAGATAGGGCTTCAGCTCTTTCATCACCTTTACCTGCGCTTCTGTAAATCCGTTAGAGGAAAGGATCTGGCGGATGTGCTTTTCCAGGTAAGCCGGGTCTGTCTTTTCATCCGGAGTAAAGCAGACCACCTGGTCGCCGCAGACAACAGCCGCCTCTACCAGACTGGTGTGTTCGTAAGCAGTGATGACCAGCTCGTATTCCACCGTCAGATCGCCGGCTGCCTGTTTTATGGCATTGTAACGATCATCCGGCATCGAATGCTGCATCAGAATCATAATCAGGCCAACCATTGACCTGCAGGCAGGCAGACAGCCCAGAATCGCGATAACCGTAAAAAGATTCAGTCTGGATTTTACCGTGACATATCCGATGATATAGATTCCGATTGGCAGGATAAACATGAGCAGCGTCTGCAAAAACCTCTTTTTCTTTTCGCTGCTGATGTAACCGCGGGTTCCTTTTTTCACTTTTTTCATGAAAAATGTCATCTCCTTTTGTCTCTTCTCTTATCCCTGCGCGGGCGGATCAGACAATCCGGTCCGTAACCGATCAGATCAGTTCTGCCGGCAAGCTTCAGCGCTTCCACGACCAGCTCATAATTTTTCGGATTGCGGTACTGGATCAACGCTCGCTGGAGCCGCTTGCGATGCGGATTTTTTTCCACATAGACAGGCTTCATGGTACGCGGATCGAGCCCCGTGTAGTACATGCAGGTCGATATCGTGGACGGCGTCGGATAAAAATCCTGCACCTGCTCCGGCATATAGTTCAGGTCGCGCAGATACAGAGCCAGCTCCACAGCCTCTTTCATCGAACAGCCCGGATGGGAGGACATCAGATACGGCACCAGATACTGATCCATGCCGCAGGCCCGGTTCATCTTCTGATAAGCCTCTGTAAACTGCAGATAAACGCTGTGCTTTGGTTTTCCCATCATTTCCAGTACACGGTCCGAAACGTGTTCCGGCGCCACCTTCAGCTGCCCGCTGATGTGGTACTTTACCAGGTCACGGAAAAAAGCCTGTGAAGAATCTGCCAGCAGATAATCAAAACGGATGCCGGAGCGGATAAAGACCTTTTTCACCTTCGGAATCTCCCGCAGACGCCGCAACAGCTTCACATAATCACTGTGATCGGCATCCAGGTTTTTGCACGGTTCCGGAAACAGACACTGTTTATTCTTGCAGACGCCCTTTTCCATCTGTTTTTTACATGCCGGATGACGAAAATTCGCGGTTGGCCCTCCGACGTCATGAATATACCCCTTAAAGTCCGGCTCCTCCGTCATCTGCTCCGCTTCCCGGACGATGGAATCATGGCTGCGCACCTGTACAATCCGTCCCTGATGGAAGGTCAGGGCGCAGAAGCTGCAGCCGCCAAAGCAGCCGCGGTTGCTGACCAGACTGAACTTCACCTCGGCAAACGCCGGAACCCCGCCCTGCGCATCGTAAGAAGGGTGCCAGGCGCGGCAGTAGGGCAGGTCATAGACATCGTCCATCTCCATGGTGGTAAGCGGCTTTGCGGGAGGATTCTGCACGACATAGACCGTCTGAGATGCCTGCCCTGCGGTACCGGCGGCAACGTCGTTCCCATTCGTCAGGAAACTCGTCCCGGTATGGTAGGGTTCCACCAGCCGTTTCGCGGTGAATGGATCGGTGTTGCAATATTGTGTATAGAAGCTCTCCGCATATCTGCGTTTCTCCTTCCGCAGCTCCTCATAGGAAGGCAAAAGCTCATAATCGTAGACATCTTCCAGATGCCTGGTCTGATAACAGGTTCCTTCAATAAAAGTGATATCCCGGACAGACAGGCCGGATTCCAATGCTTCCGCGATCGCCACGATCGAGCGTTCGCCCATCCCGTAGGAAATCAGATCCGCTCCGGAATCCATAAGCACGGAGGGCTTCAGGGAATCCGACCAATAATCATAATGTGCCAGACGGCGCAGGCTTGCCTCAATTCCGCCCGCGATGATCGGCACATCCCCAAAGGCCTGCCGAATCAGCCGACAGTAAACAGTCACCGCATAGTCCGGCCGCTTCCCCATCACACCGCCCGGCGTATAAGCATCCGTCTGGCGCCGCCGTTTCGATACCGTATAGTGATTTACCATAGAATCCATATTCCCGGCAGACACCAGAAAGCCAAGCTGCGGTCGTCCCAGCGCCATCACGCTCTCCTTTTTACGCCAGTCCGGCTGAGCAAGAATCCCCACGGTAAACCCGTGCGCCTGTAACAGGCGGCTGATGATTGCATGTCCAAACGATGGATGGTCCACATATGCGTCACCGCACACGTAAACAAAATCCAGCTGACGGATTCCCTGCTTTCTCATTTCTTCCGGCGTAGTCGGCAGAAAGTCCATTGTTTGCTCCATTCCGCCGCTTTCAGGCCAGCGGCAGGCCATATAAACAAATGCACAGTTACAGGTCACACCTGACCAAATTTACCTTATTTATACCTCTTCAGGTGTGACCTGTAACAGCATCCAGCCAATTGAAATCGCTGTGCGATGGCTTATCCTGCCCAATTTTGGGGCAGGATGCCACCCGGCGAGGGAGCCGGATGACGGATGCCACTACGTTTTTATCGCAGCACCTCATAGCTTCCGTCCAATACCTCATCGTAGCTGCGTATATAATAGTCTGCGAACCTCCGCACCTCTTCTCTCCGTGCGGAGGAAAAATCATCCTCCATTGCGCAGACACGCATGCCCGCATTTTTCCCGGCAAGCACGCCCATCGGCACATCTTCAAACACCAGGCAGGATTCCGCAGGAACACCGAGCTTTGCGGCAGCGGCGAGGTAAACGTCCGGCGAGGGTTTCCCTTTCGCGACCTCGCAGGAGGTCACAATCGCGTCAAAGCAATCTTCTAACTGATGATTCGCCAGCACGGCACGGATCAGCTCCTGGCTGTTGCTGCTCGCGATCGCAGCCGGATAATCATTCTCCTTAAGATAACGCAAAAAAGCAGCCGCGCCGGGCTTTAACGGCACCTTCGTGCCGTAAATCCCCACTGCCATCCGGTTCCACTCTTCTTTGATTTCTTCGATCGTCTGCGGAAGGGAAAACTGTTCTTTAAAGTAAACCGCTGTTTCGGTGAATCCCATCCCTTCGATCGCAACCGTCAGCTCCGGCGTGGGCGCATATCCATACCGTCCCAGAAATGCAAGATCAATATCCGTCCATACCCACATGGAATCGACGAGTGTTCCATCCAGGTCAAAAATCACGGCTTCCGCCTGTTTTAACATATGTATCATCCTCTGTTGTATTTTCGTATGTCTGTTCCCGCCTGGCTGTATCTGAAATACGGTTGCCCTTCTTCCCGGATACCCCTGCCAGCTTCTTCCGTCTGACCCGAATTCCGGTTGCATTCTGTCACTGCAGTCTCCAGCCGGGATAATATTTGTTTTTCAGACTCCCGTTCCCATATTTTCCCCAGCCGAGGCCATGGCCGTCCACACAGACCAGAACCCAGTCCCCGCTCCGTCTGTCCGCCTCCTCCAGCGCCAGCGTCTCCCCTTTCAGATAACGCAGTACCCGCTCGTCATCCGCTCTCAGATCCAGAACGGTGTCAAAACAGGAAGCATCCAATCGCATCGCCAGCTCCTGAGAAGGTGCAAATCGGCCGCGTTCCAGGCTGCCGATCCGCAAACCCGTGCGCAGATAGCGGAGCCCCGCCGGAAGATCAACAGGCGGCACCAGCAGACACTGTTCCCCAATCTGCACGTAACGAAAGGTCTCCAGGATGATCCTTACAGTGGAAGCGCATTCCACAGAAAAACCGTCCCGACCGGAACGTTCGGAATGTGCTCGAACGGAATGGGAAATCCGAGCCAGAAACGCAGCGACCGGTTCGGGCATCCGTCCGGTCTTCCCATCAGCACTACTGGCAGCGATTCCTCTGTCTTTTTCTTTTTTCCTCTGGCTGCTGCGCCTGGCGTCCTCATTTTCGCTCCACTCATCCGCGCAGCCCGCCATCCGTTTCTGAAGCAGCGCCGCAAAATGTCCTTCCCCCTCCACCCGGTGCGGATAAAGACGGACACAATCTTCCAGCCCTATACCTGGCGCAAAGCCGGCCTTTTTCTCCGGCGCCGCCAGAGACAGCTCCGGAAAGTGCTCCAGCACATCCGCGACGACGGCCTCATCCTCTTCTTCCGAAAAGGTGCAGGTGGAATACAAAAGCATCCCGTCAGGTTTTAACATCTGCACCGCACAGGTAAGGATCTCCTTCTGAAGCGGTGCGTACATCTCCGGTCCCCGTTCCGTCCAGGAAGCGATCAGAGAACTGTCCCTGCGAAACATCCCTTCCCCGGAGCAGGGCGCATCCACCAGAATCTTATCAAAAAAACAGCCGAATGCCCTGTACAGCCGCTCGGGTGTCTCAGCCGTAACACAGACATTTGCCGCGCCCCAGACTGCCAGATTTTTGACCAGTGCCTTTGCCCGGCTCGCGCTCACATCATTCGCAACCAGAAGGCCGCTTCCCTTCAGCCGGGAAGAAAGCTCTGTCGCCTTGCCGCCCGGAGCCGCACACAAATCAAGCACCCGCTCTCCCGGCGCAATCGGAAGAAGGCTTGCCGGCAGCATCGCACTTGGCTCCTGGATATAATACAGCCCCGCGTAATACCAGGGATGACGGGATGGTGATGGAGGATGCGCGTAAAAGCCATTGTCCGTCCATGGAACCGGGCGGAGGTCAAATGGTAAGCATTCTGTGGCTTCCTCCACCGTCACTTTTCCGGTATTGATGCGAATGCCGGAGGTCGCCTCCCGCTCATAGGAGGATAAAAACTCCTCCGTCTCTTCTCCAAGCTGTCCGCGCATGCGCGTTATGAACGTTTCAGGAAGACGTTCTCTCACCGACATAATGCAATCCCTTTCCGTACCAAAAATAATTTCCGTCTGATGTCTGAGGTTTAGTCTTCCTCTTCTACAGACTGCACGCGGTATCCCTCTGCAATCAGGTCCAGTTCCTTTCCAAAGCGCGCCAGCTGCTCAATATCGTCCAGCTCATAGATACGGTAGAATTCATCCTGTATCTTCTGTATCTCTCTCTGGTTCGCCACCCGGTAGAGGTTCTGAATATTATTCAGGATATCCGCCACCAGCCTGGAGTGTATCTGAGACGAATTCTGTGCATCCATGATTTCACTGCGGACGGAAGACATCTCATTATCCAGAGAAATGATCGCGTTCGCCGCGTTTGTCAGCTTCTCGCGGATATGGTCCGGTATTTTTTCCCGGTATTTGTACTGAAGAGAATGCTCAATCGTGGACCAGAAATTCATCGCCAGCGTGCGGATCTGGATCTCCGCGAGGATCTTACGGCTGCCGGAAATGGTCTGCACCTCATAGCGGATAATCATATGGTAGCTGCGGTAACCGCTGTCCTTCATGTGATTCACGTAATCCCGCTCACTGACCACTTCCATATCTGTCCGCTTTCGGATGATCTCAACCACGGTCTGAATGTCCTCAACGAACTGGCAGATAATCCGGATACCCGCGATATCGGAAATCCGATTCTCAAAATCATCAATTCTGATGTTTTTTCTCTGTGCTTTTTCCAGAATACTGGCGACGGTCTTCACACGGCCGGTCACTTCCTCGATCGGAGAATAAAGTCCCTGATTCCGGTATTCACTTCTTAAGTGTTCAAATTTTAAAATAAGCTCTTTCACCGCCAGATCATAAGGATTTAAGATCTCACGCCACAGTAGTATTTCCATTTTTCACTCCCTGACCGGCATATCTGTGCCGCTGTAACCCTGTGATTCACTGCTGTTCGCTATCATAACATACAAAATCAAAAGATGCAATGCTTCCAATTATTCCATATACCGGAGGACCCAGTAAGGATTCACACTCAGCTCCTCCGACTGCCCGGTCCGGATATAGATGCCCAGATGGAGATGAACGGCAAACATTCCCCTCGTCCCTTCCTCGCCATATCCGCTGTCACCCATCAGCCCGAGCCTCTCGCCGGCATCTACGCTGTCCCCGACCGCATACTCCTGCGCGTAGGAATCCAGATGGGCATAGTAAAAATATCCGCCGTTTGTACTTCGAATCCCGATCCGATACCCTCCCTGCTCCAGCCAGCCTACCTTTTCCACCACTCCGTCTGTCATGCTGATTACCGGATAGACGCCGGACAGATTTTCTGCCGGGATCAGATCCGTCCCCTCATGGCCGCGCAGACCGCCATAGGTGCGTTCAAACATCCAGGTATTCTCATAAGAGACGGTTCCCGCAGCAGCCGGAAAGCATTCGACGTCGTCCCAGATCGCCGCATATGCCTCCCATACTGCCCTGTAACCGGCACGATTTTTCCCCAGCAGCTCACTTCTCCAGGAAAGAAGAGCCTGATTATCCCACTGTTCCGGTCAGAAAACCATCTCGTTCCGGCTAAACGGATACAGTACCGTCAGAATTTCAGCAGGGGTCAGCCCGCTCTGCACCGCATCCGATACCTTTGAAAGTGTACGCTCTGACAGATTCATCCGCCGGAAGGAATCGGATTCCACCACCCGGGAACCAAGCGAGACAGCCGCCTGTCTCTGATACAGATATGCGGAAAACCATACCGAAACACCAGCCAGAAAAAGAAGAAAAACAATCAGCCGCAGGTTTTTCTCCCGCATTCCACGCTCCTTCCGGTACCAGAGGGTTTGCCATGGCAGTTTTCTCCGGCACAAAGCCATCTGTACAGTATATTCTTCCGGACTGCGGTTTATGCCATGCCTTGCTGAAAAAATCGATTTTCTTTGCAGCCATTCTCCCCTGTCCGGCGCCGGAACCGCCCGTGTGATTGAGCAAAAGACAACTTGCCGCATTCTGCGCATCTGCGTCTGGCGTCAGCCGGAAAGATTCCCCGCGCAGCCATATGCATATGAAAAGGCTGGTTCTCATAAGATAAAACTGTCCGCAGAGGTCATAAAAAGGAACCATCCCAAACCGTTCCCCTAAAAGGAGTCTGAAATGTCAAAGAAATCCGTCTTTGTAATCTGTGCCTTATTTGGATATCTTCTCCTCTGTCCACAGAGCGCTCTCCAGTCAGCCCGGGACGGTCTGCTGCTCTGGTACCACTCGGTGCTTCCGGTCATTTTTCCGTTTCTGTTTTTCGGCGGCCTCCTGATGCGTCTCGTAAACGCGGAGGATATGCCAAAAATACTCACCCGTCCCTTTACGCGTCTCTTCGGCTGTTCCGCATACGGAGTTTTCGTCATTCCGGCAGGTTTTCTCTGCGGATTTCCGGCAGGTGCCAGGCTCACCGGAGATTTATACCGGGATGGAAAAATCACACGGGAGGAAGCTCTGCATCTTTTCGGATTTGCGAACAATGTCAGTCCCGGTTTCATCGTTTCCTACCTCGCTTCCGGACAGATGCGGCAGCCTGACAGAGCCGGGTGGTATGTCCTGCAGATTCTGGGTGCGGCCCTTTTGTACGGATGGATCCAGAGCTGGCCGCGGCGCGGCAGAAACTATCCGGAGTCCGTTCAAACGCCTCCCACCCGTGAAACCATCTCCTTTACGCTGATTGACGACTGTATCTATGAAGCGATGAGCAGCGCGCTGCGGCTCGGCGCCTATATTCTGCTCTTCGCAATCCTCTCCGGAGCCATCACCCTGGCTGCTCCGCTCTCCAATCCCGCGGTACTGCTCTTCGTGTCTGGGATTGAAGTAACCAATGGAATCCATCTTCTCGCAGTTTCCGCACTGTCCGACGCACAAAAATACATCGCGGTATCTGCGCTGGCAGCGTTCGGAGGATGGTCCGCTCTGGCACAGAGCGCAGGGATCGGGCACATGGACAAAGAAATGCTTTTTTTATTATATCAAAAGCAGGGTGATCATCACCCTGCTCACAATTCTGATATCCACTGTCCTGTTCCTGTTGAATTTCCGCTGATCATAGCAGCGCTGCTTCCGCAGCTGCACCAGATTCTGTAAATCGGTACGAGGCGCTGTCGCGAATCCTTACGAAATATCCGGTTATTTTCCGATTATTCCTCCGACGGCTGCTCGGAAGGCTCCTCCTCTTCCGGCTGTGTATAGCTGGATGGCTCTACGGAAGGAGAAAGCTCAGAGCGGTTCTTGCTCACAATATCATAGCAGGACTGAAGCGAATTGATAAAATTGCTGTACTTCGTCCCGGCTGTATCAATCGTATGGCTCATAATCTTTTCCAGGTTTCCCAGCATATCATCTGTATAGCGAATCGCACTCATGCGGATATTATTGGAATCCTCCGTCGCCCGATCCATAATCTCCTGCGCCTGCGCATTCGTCTCTTCGATCAGCTGTCTGGACTGGTCAACCGCGATCCGCATCACTTCACTCTCACTGACGATCTTCTGCGCCTGGGTATTCGCATCCGCGATAATCGCATCCGCCTTCTGCTGCGCATCTTCGAGGATCGCATCCTTATTGCTGATAATCTTCTGATAGCGTTTGATCTCATCCGGCGTCTTCATACGCAGCTCACGCAGAAGCTCCTCGAGCTCCTCTTTGTTCACTACGATCTTGGTCGAGGAGAGCGGCTGAAATTTACAGCTGTCAATGTACTCCTCAATCTCTTCAATGATCTGCTCAATTCTACTGCTTGCCATGATTTCCTTCTCCTTACTTGATATTATTTATACTCCATTTTTTCCGTTACTTTTTTGCAGTGCCAATCTTTGCGTAAACATGTTCCGCAACCTGCGGCGGTACAAAGCCTGAAATGTCGCCGCCATAAGATGCAACCTCTTTTACGATCGTGGAACTGATATAAGCATAATTCAGCTCCGTCGTAAAGAACAGCGTGTCTACTCCCCGTTCAAGACTCCTGTTTGTCTGCGCCATCTGAAGCTCATATTCAAAGTCGGTCACAGCCCTCAGGCCGCGGACAAGAAATGAGGCCTCGCACTTTTTACAAAAATCAACCGAAAGTCCGGAAAAAGCCTCCACCCGTACATTTGAAATATGGGAGGTCACATCTTTTAACATATTAACACGTTCTTCCACAGAAAACAACGGTGTTTTTTCATTATTATTCAATACACCCACCACCAGCTCGTCCACCACTGCCGCGGCTCGCTCAATGATATCCAGATGTCCTTTTGTCACCGGGTCAAAGCTGCCCGGATAAACTGCACGTCTCATAACTCCTGTCACTCCTCCTCATGGATTGCCGGGATGAGAAAGATATGTTTATTTGTTTTGTAAGGCTTCACGCGAAGAATCTCGTATCCATAATCCGCCAGATGCGTCTCGTCTGTCTCCATCGCCATCTCCACAATGAACAGGGTATGCGCATCCACAAAGGTCGGCCGATTCCTGGTGATATTCATCAAAACCTGGTCTTCGAGTCCCTTCCCATACGGCGGATCCATAAAAATAATCTGAAACGGCGGCTGTCCATTCAGCCTCTCAAGCGCCGCGCGCACCTCACAGTTGAGAACCTCTGCCTGATCGATCAGACGCGTAAACCGCAGGTTTTCCCGGATACAGTCCGCGGCTGCCCGATTCTGATCTACAAAACAGGCAAAAGCCGCTCCGCGGCTCAGAGCTTCAATTCCAATCCCGCCGCTCCCTGCAAAAAGATCCAGAAAGCGGATCTCATATAAATCATTCTGTAATATATTAAAAAGGGTCTCCTTGATCCGGTCAGTGGTCGGCCTTGTGCCGTCTCCTGCAATGGTTTTGAGCGGAATTCTCCGCGCTTTTCCCGCAATCACTCTCATATCTGCCCATCTTCCATCTTTCCATTCATTCTCACACGATTATAATTTTTTCAAACCAGACTGTCAATACAAAACACATATTCGATTAAAAACAGGTGCAAAACAGAGAAAATATCTGTTCCAAGCCGCAATTTTGAAATGAAACAATTTCCAGTTTATATCTTTTTGAAGTGCATATACTACAAGTGCAGCAGATAGCTGCAATCCTACGATTGAAGATAAATAGATTAAAAACAAAGGAGGCGTTTATTATGTCTAATCGTTCAAGTAATACGACAGCTGTACCGGAAGCAAAGGGTGCGATGGATCGCTTTAAATTTGAGGTAGCTAATGAGCTTGGGGTACCACTCAGCGACGGCTATAATGGCAACCTGACTTCCAAACAGAACGGTTCGGTAGGCGGTTATATGGTAAAGAAGATGATCGAGGCGCAGGAGCGCCAGATGTCCGGAACCGGTACGACAGCCACGATGTAAACAAAAACGCGTAATCAGAAGTGCCGTGTGGTCATCACACGGCACTTTTTCCGCTTACACGCCCGGCAGCGCGTAAGGAATATTTCTGGCTGATGTCAGACACGGCCGCGCAGACAAACATGCTACATCGCAAATTGTATTACGCAATAAGACGCATAAATCACTAACAGCAGAACTCCCTGTATTCTGGAGAGTTTTTCCCGAAGCAGGGCTGGAATGGTCAGAATCAACATCACCGCAAGCATGACGGGCAGATCCAGCACCAGGGAAGCATTGTACCCGAAAAGGGTGGAGGATACCGGGATGTCAAATGGATTAAGCGTAATGGAAATACCACAGACAAGAACCAGATTAAACAGGTTTGCACCAATAATATTTCCCAGCGAAAGCGCGCTGTGTCCTTTGATCAGTGATGTGATGGCGGTGACCAGCTCCGGCAGGGAAGTACCAAGTGCGACAAAGGTCAGTGCGATCACGGATTCCGGTACGCCCAGCGCTTCGGCGATCAATGTCCCATTGTCCACCAGAAGGTTCGCACCGATGGCGATCAGAGCAGCGCCTACGATCAGTAAAAGGATTTCTTTTGCAATACTGGAATGATCTGCCTCTTTTTTTTCTGTTTGATCGTCCTTGCCAGAGAACGCGGAGGAGTTGTCTGATGCATTCAAATTTCGCCTGGAAGGTTCGTTTTCCGATTCAGCAGAGGTCATCTGGCGAACCGTAAGGACCATGTAAAGCGCAAATAACAGCAGCAGCAGGATACCGGACCACCGAGTGAAGGAACCGGTCGTATAGGCAATTCCCGCATAGAAAAGTGCCGCAATAAAGAAAAAACAGATCGGGAACGTAAGTGTTTTCCGTGATACCTTGCCCGGACGGACGGCGATCGTAATTGCAGCAATCAGGGAAGTGTTGCAGATGATCGAGCCGATAGCGTTCCCGTACGCGATTTCACTGTGGCCGCTGACCGCCGACGTGGCGGATACCATGACCTCCGGCAGTGTCGTTCCGATCGAAACGACCGTAGCGCCGATCAGCAGATCAGGAAGATGAAACCGCTCAGCGATGCCCGTCGCACCGTCCACAAACCAGTCGCCTCCTTTGATCAGAAGAACCAGACCGACAAGAAATAAAAGTACTGGAATAAGCATAAAAGAGACCTCCATATTAAGTCGTTGTAAATCCGTTTGCCGGACAGTACATAACTGCATCATTTTTTTTGCAGCTGCGATAATCCGAAGCAGCCGGAAATTAACAACAGAAGTATGCATCAAAGCTGTTTTCTCTGTCAAGCGGTATTTTTGATTTTTACACACTTCTGCAATTCTGTCCGGTTTTCCAATCATTTCTCAGAATTCGGAATTTCAAAATGACAGGTGCTGAATAAGACTGCACTGTCTATTCGGATTCGAAAAACGGGTGTTTTATATTTTTTATATATTTTCGCTAAAATTATGCAAAAAAATCTTGAAATTTCAGAAATAGTTGCTATAATGAACTGGACAGTTATGTTATAGGGGAAACTTTTTGAAATCAGAAAGGTGGATATCTTGATGAACATCGGATTTATCGCGCATAATAACAAGAAAACACTGATCGAGAATTTTTGCCTTGCCTATAAATACATCCTCTCCAGGCATCACCTCTATGCGACAGGCGGTACCGGGCGAAGAATCGAAGAAGTGACGAATCTCAAAGTATACAAGTTTCTGCCCGGCAGTGTCGGCGGAGATAAGCAGTTTATGGATATGATCATACGAAACAGCATGGACATGGTGATCTTCTTTTACAACCCGATCACATCCAGTCCGAATGATCCGGATATCTATGCGATCTCCAGATGCTGTGACGAGTATAACATTCCGATCGCGACGAACATCGCAACCGCAGAATCTCTGGTTCTGGGACTTGCGCGGGGAGATCTCGACTGGAGGCTGAATATCCGCTCAGATGATGTCTGAGTGCCTGTTTGTGTGCCTCAGGGGATTTTATCATTGTCATTCTTCTATAGGAAGGGACGAAAACCTTCCTTTTTTGTATGTAAATCGAACAGAAGATAAAATGGGCCGCGTCTGGCGTTAGCCGGAAATATTTCCTGCGCGGCCGTGCACATTGAAAAAGACAGTCCGCATCACCATCATCTTCGTGTGCGTGCTGTCTTTTCTTTTGATATCAATTACAAATCTACGCTTCCGGACACTTCCCCGTTTATCACATAATAAGCCTTATTCTCTTCCGGCTTCAGATACAGGGTGATCGTCGCAATATCGCCGATCTTATTATTCATTTCTTTTGTCCAGATTTCTTTTACCTGCTTTACCAGTTCATCCTTGTTGATCTCTTTGCCCGCGTACTGAAGATATACTTCCTCTTTCAGCGGTTTTCTGGTGGCTTTCGCAACGGCCTTTTTCGCTTCTGTGGTCATCGTATCGGCCTTTTTTGCTGCCTCCTTTACTGCCACTACGGCATCCTCCGTCGCCTTCCTGGTTGCCTTCTTTGCGGAAACGGTGGCTTTCTTGGCTGTCTCTAAAGCTTCCTCAACAATTTCTTCAGAGCTTTTTTTGGTTCTTGGCATTTTTCATTCCTCCAAATTTTATTTTCGTATTATTGTGGTTTCGTATCAGAATTGTTCGGTCTTGCTTCGTCTTATTGTAAATATAACTCTGTACATCGCAATCATATAATAATTGCTCAAACATTACAAGACTAAATATTCCCAAAATTAAGAAAGAAATGCTTTGTTTTCCATAGAAAACAACGATGCAGGAAAAACCTGTCACTCATAGCATTGTGCAAAACTGTAACAATTCAGAACCGGTCTTCGCACTGGCGGGGCGATACGCGCAGCAGTCTCTGGTATCATGGCCTTTTGCCGCTCGAATCAAACGATACGGGGAAAACCCACGATCAGAGACTGATCTGCCTGCCCGTCTGTTCTCTTTGCCGGTCGTAAATGGCTTTTATTTCCCGGTGCTCCGGAAGGGTCAGCTCCGGATCCTCCTTCGTGATACCCGCCACCGCTTCGTTCGCCAGCTGCAGCACATCCGCATCCGCGTAGACATCCGCCAGACGAAAGTTCATCAGGCCGCTCTGACGAACGCCAAACAAATCTCCCGGACCCCGAAGCTGCAGATCCTTTGCGGCAATCTCGAAGCCGTCGTTCGAATGATTCAGAATATCCAGACGTTCTGTCACTTCGCTGCTTTTTCCCCCATGCAGGAAGATGCAATAGGATTGCGCGTCCCCGCGCCCGACACGACCGCGCAGCTGGTGAAGCTGCGCCAGGCCGAACCGCTCCGCATTTTCAATCAGCATCACCGTAGCGTTCGGCACGTTTACGCCGACTTCCACAACCGTCGTAGACACCAGCACCTGAATCTCGTTGCGAAGGAAACGCCCCATGACTTCGTTCTTTTCCTGCGGTTTCATACGGCCATGCAGATACTCTGCCCGAATATCAGCCGGAAGAGCCTGGCGGATGGTTTCGGTATATTCTATGACATTCTCTGCGTCCACCAGATCACTCTCTTCTACCATGGAACAGATCACATAGGCCTGATGCCCCAGCCGTACCTGTTTTTCAATAAAATCCCAGGCTTTCGGCCGTCAGGATGGGCCGACGACACAGTTTTTGATCGGCAGCCGGTTTGCCGGCATTTCATTCAGCACGGAAATGTCCAGATCCCCATAAAGAATCACCGCCAGAGTGCGGGGAATCGGCGTAGCACTCATGACAATGGTATGCGGTGTATTCCCTTTTTGTGCGAGGTTCTCTCTCTGCCGCACACCGAACCGATGCTGTTCATCCGTGATAACCAGCGCCAGCGCGTGATACTGTGCCTTCTCCTGAATCAGCGCGTGTGTACCAATAATAATAGACGCTTCGCCGGATTCCATCCGGGCGTACGCCTCCCGCTTTTGCTTTGCCGTCATGGAGCCGGTCAGAAGCAGAGGCTTGTAGGGAAGTCCGCTCTTTTCCAGGAGTGCGCAGATCGATTCGTAGTGCTGCGCGGCAAGCACCTCGGTCGGCGCCATCAGGGCGCCCTGATAGCCGTTTTCTGCCACCGTCAGCAGCGCCAGCACAGCCAGGATCGTCTTCCCGGACCCAACATCGCCCTGAATCAGCCGGACCATAACCTTTTCTCCCTGCAGTTCACGCTGCAGATCCGCCCATACTTTTTTCTGCGCACCCGTAAGCGAATAAGGAAGCGAATGAATCAGAGCGTCCGCGGCTCCCTTCGCACGAATATGAAAGGAATGCGTTTCCTGCTCTCTGTGTTCCCTCAGACTATGCAGCTGAAGCAGAAAAAAGAAAAACTCATCGAAGGCCAGACGGCGATGTGCTTTTTGAAGCGATTCAAAGCTGTCCGGAAAATGCATCTGTGAGACTGCTTCCGCCCAGGCGCACAGATGATATCGCTTTCTCATTTCCTCCGGCAGGTAGTCCAAAGCGGCGGCCACACAGGAAGTCCTGTTTTTTCATCGGAACTCTGCTTTCGATCCGTCCCGATCTCTGACAGGGAAAGGGCAGCCAGCGCCTGCTTCACCGCTTTCTGCACCATCCGCACTGTCATGCCCTTTGTGAGCGAATAGACCGGCTGCAGAGTCGTTGTCAGAGCTTTGTACTGCTCTTCCTGAAAAACAGCCGCCTGCTCAATGAGCAGGCGTTTTCCCTTTCTTTTTGTCTTGCCGCGAAAAATATATGGCACCTGCATGCGCAGGGAATTCTTCAGATATGGCATATTGTACCAGGTCAGCAGCACTTCCCCGACTCCGTCGCTGCAGGATGTAGTGGAAATACACTTTCCCCCATAATAACGATTGACAGGCAAAGAGACAAGCGTCCCTCTGACAGTGACAACCTCCTCCTGCGGCAGATCCTGCATGGGGACAGGCTCCTCATAGCGCTCATAGGCGCGCGGATAATATGAGAGAAGATCGCCGACTGTTTGAATGCCAACTGTTTCAAATAAATGCTTTGTTTTTTCGCCGATTCCTTTCAGGGAATCAAGCGGAGAATCGAGCTTCATGACTTTCTTCCTCTCAATGAACGTTTCCCCTGCCGGGAAGGCCGCTTCCCGCAGAGTGTGGAAACATTTCATTATTTATTCTACAGATATAATATAATAATAGATGGGCTGTCCGCCATAATTCAGCTCCACATCACAGTCCGGATAGCGTTCTGCGATGTGATCCAGAAGCACATCCGCTTCTTCCTTTTTCATGTCCTCTCCATAATAGATGCTGATCAGCTCCGCCTCATCCGTCATCATCTCCGCAATCGTCTCTTCTGCCACCAGAGTCGTATCCTTTCCGACAGCTAAGATCGAGTGATCCCCCACTCCCATGATATCGCCCGCCGATATCACTTTATTCTCTATATGCGTATCCCGCACCGCGTAAGTCACCTGCCCGGTGCGTACATTTTCAATCTCCAGCTCCATCACCATCGCATTCTCCTCCGGTGATTTTTCCGGCACATAGTTAATCACGGCGGTAATGCCCTGCGGCACCGTCTTCGTCGGAATCACAAAAATATTCTTATCCTTTGTCAGAGATTTTGCCTGATTCGCCGCCAGGATGATGTTTTTATTGTTCGGCAGGATAAAAATATTCTTTGCATTTACCTGGTCAATAGCGTTCAGCACGTCCTCTGTACTCGGATTCATCGTCTGCCCGCCCTCAATCAAACAGTCTACCCCGAGGTCACGAAAGATATCAGCGATGCCATCCCCGATCGATACAGAAATGAACCCTGTCTCCTTCAGATCCACAAGCTTCGGCATCTCCGGAATCGCAAACGGATTCGCACCCTCTTCTGTCTTTTCCTGGCAGGTCTGACTGCCCTCATTATTATCGGAAGAGCGATCAGAAACGGAAGAAGAGGAAAGCTGCTCCATCTGTGTATTTTCAATGCGAATCTGTGTTAATGCGCCCAGCTTCAGGGCTTTCTGAAGAACACGCCCGGGATCGTTGGTGTGAACATGCACACGCACACGCCCGGCTTCAAAGGCCAGCGACACGCCGTCACCAATCGCCTCCAGATACGTCCGGAACGCAAGATCCGTATCCGGAGTATACTCTTTTGCCGGAATGATCTGAAATGCCGTATCATACAGGAAAGCGGATTCCACCTCAGACTGTCCGGAAGCAGTGCTTCCAGCTGGCTGTCCCTGATCCGGGGCATTTCCAAAGGATACGTCCTGTTCTTCGCGCGTCTGCGTCCTGTCTGGATTTGCTTCCTCTGCCGCCGGGGTTTCAATCCCCCGAAAAGCGTCAAACGCACCCTTGAGCACCTGCACAAGTCCCTGTCCGCCGGAATCGACGACTCCCGCCTCCTTCAGTACCGGCAGAAGCTCCGGTGTCTCATTCAGCACTTCCTCCGCGCGTGCCAGAATCTCACCCATCAGAATCTCCATCTCAATGTCCGGATTTTCCTCAATCAGCTCTGCAGCACGTTCCGCACCGCCTCTGATCACGGTAAGAATCGTGCCCTCCTTCGGCTTCATGACCGCCTTATAGGCCGTCTCTACCGCTTTCTGGAAAGCCGCGGTCAGGATGACCGGTGTGATCTCCTCTTCGGTGCGGATCACCTTGGTAAAACCACGCAGCAGCTGAGAAAGAATCACGCCCGAATTTCCCCGTGCTCCGCGCAGAGAACCGGAAGAAATCGCTCTCGATAAGGATTCCATCGTCAGCGAATCCAGGGCAGATACCTCTCTGACTGCGGACATAATGGTGAGTGTCATATTCGTACCCGTGTCACCGTCCGGTACCGGAAATACATTGAGTTCATTGATCCACTCTTTATTTGACTCAAGATTTCTGGCCCCGGCCAGAAACATTTTCGCGCATAAATCTGCGTTGATTGTATTTGTATTCACTGTTATGATCCTCCATCAGTCAATCACACGCACGCCTTCGACGTACATATTGATCTTCTCAACCTCCATACCGGTGAACTCCTCCACGCGGTATTTCACACTGTCGAACAGATTATCCGCGACAGCCGAAATACTCACTCCATAAGCTACAATCACATGGAAATCAATCGTGATCCTGTTCTCTTCAATTTTCACACTCAGTCCGCGTTCCAGGCTGTCTCGTCTCAGAAGCCGTACCAGACCGTCTTTTACATTCACGATCGCCATTCCGACAATTCCAAAGCATTCGACCGCAACACTGCCGGCATACGTAGCAATGACATTCGGATCAATCACAATCGAGCCAAGCTCATTATTCATGCGTCCCTTCATGGGCAGGAACCTCCTCTGTCTTCCTTCTGATTTGTACTATTCCATTTGACTTGCTTATATATCATTCAGGACAACGGACTGCTATCCCGAACAATTCGTTACTGGTTACACCCTGCCCGCGCAACAAGTGCGTGATCGGGTTGTGGCCAATAACAACATTATGCTTTAACCATTCTACCAGAAACACGGATATTTGCAACCAAATTTTGGCAGTTAAACACTTTGGAGAGGTTTGTACCTCTCTTTTTTGTTGTAAATAAAGC
>JAJQGP010000051.1 GCA_021200475.1 Lachnospiraceae bacterium | reverse complement strand
GACAAAGGGTGCCGGGTTTGGCACGGATACGAATGTGATTACACTTTTGAGTGAGGAGGGCGAGACCGATCTGGAGCTGATGAGCAAAGAGGAGGCGGCGGACCGGATCGCAGACGCAATTCTGGAAATACGGAGAAAACGGGGGATGACCGCATGAAACGCTACGAAACGGTATGGGAAATCTTTAATCAGTGTCCGAACAATCAGATGCGGGATGTGTTTATCGACGAGATTGAGATCGAGGATACAGAGGTGTTTCTGAAGAACAAGTTCAGAGGAAAGGAAGTCACATGGGAAAAGACCGTTCAGCCGGACGGGACGATTCTCTATGACATTGTGGCGTCCGGGATCCGGCAGCGGTATTCGTTTACGGAGTTATAGAGGTGGATCCGGATACCACAGCGGTTTTTGCATGTGCCGGGAAGACAGGTAAGAAAGGGCGGAGCGTAACAGCTCCGCCTGGAGGTTTTCGCATGTGTTGGGAAGACTGCAGGAAAACGGGTAAAAAAAGGAGCGACAGATGGACAGAATTTTTGAGGCTTTGCGTGAGCAGGGTGTAAATCAGGCGCTTTTGAATGAGATTCTGGCGTTTCGCGGGCGTTATCCGGTGGAGGAGAAGCTGCGGGCGCGCCTGATCGAGCCGGCATTGCCGTATTATGGGCGGGAAACCTTTGAAATGGCGGCTTCGGCGCTCATTCAGGGGGAGAATATTCTGCTGACAGGCACGAAAGCGACGGGGAAAAATGTGCTCGCCGAGAATCTGGCGTGGATGTTTGGCCGGCCGTCCTGGAATATATCTTTTCACGTGAATATGGACAGCAGTGCGCTGATCGGAACCGATACGTTTCGCGAGAATGAAGTGCAGCTGCGTACCGGCCCCGTGTATGACTGCGCGGTGGGCGGCGGCTTTGGCATCTTTGATGAAATCAATATGGCAAAGAATGATGCGGTGTCTGTTCTGCATGCGACGCTGGACTACCGGCGCATTCTGGACGTGCCGGGCTATGAGAAAATTCAGCTGCATGAAGCGACCCGTTTTATCGGGACGATGAACTATGGATACGCGGGAACCAGGGAGCTGAACGAGGCACTGGTGTCCCGTTTTCTGGTGATTGAGATGCCGCCGGTGACGGAGGACGCGCTGCATTACGTGCTGACGGAGCTGTTTCCGGACTTCACACAGGAAGGACTGCGGCAGATCTGCGGTCTGTTTCTGGATTTGCAGACGAAGGCGAACAACAACGAGATTTCTACGAAGCCGCTCGACCTGCGCGGCCTCATTGGCGCCCTGAAAACGGTGCGTGCAGGACTTTCCCCGCGGCTTGCCGTGCGCATGGGGATTGTAAATAAGAGCTTTGACCTCTTTGAGCGGGAACTGGTGGAAGATATTGTCATGACGCGGATTCCCGAAAGCTGGACGCCGGGGAACCTCTTTGCGTAGCAGTTCAGAACAGCATATAGCCTTCGAAGAAGGCGGTCTGTGGCCTGCTGTTCTGAATCATCACATATTTTAAATGGAGACGACATATGGGATACGATGGCTTTGGCAGCGATGATTCCCCCGGCGAGGAAGCCGAAAACCGCCTCCGCAATCTGATGTGGACCATCAGCGGCGACTATGCACTGGATACGAAGCTTGATGTGGAATCCTATCAAAGGTCAAAATACATCTCTTTGTATGACGCGGTAAAACAGGGAGCATTTGCACGCTATTACGATAAAAACGAATTTGCGCTTTATCTTGTGAAAAAGGTTTATTGCGGCGCCGAAGAGCGGCCGCTGACGGAGCTGGCGCAGCTCTGTGTGGACGCGGCCTCTTACCGGCGCATTGCCGAAGAACGCCCGGGCGTGCCTGAGCTGCGGAAGCGGGCATTTTCGGACCTTCTGGAGGATTCCTTTCACCGGATGAGCGCCACGCTCCCGGGGCGGATCAAGATCGCATGGATGAAAAACAGCCTTTATGGGGATCAGGGCGGGGAAAAGCAGGTGCGGGAGAGCGTGCGGCAGATCCTTGAGCTGGAAAAGCCGGGGACTGCAGATACGGAAAAAACGACGACGATGGATATCATCCGCACGGTCGATGTCCTTTATAATTCGCTGATTGACAAAGGATTTGAGCGCAGGCACGGCGGGCTTTGGCAGGTGCTTTCCGTGACGCTGGAGGAGCTCAGAGAGTTCGACTGGGGGGACTTCCTGAAGGAGGAGATTTCCGAGGATACCCTGGATCAGTACTTCAGTCAGATGAATCAGGCAGTCACGACGATGCAGGAGGAGACGGAGGAAGAGCCGGAGCAGCCGAAACAGGCGAAGCAGCGCGTGGTTCTGATCGATGAAAAGGCTGCCGCGAAGATGTATTCCTATATGGAACTGAATTTCGGACGGTCCTATCTGACGAAGCGGGAGCAGGAACAGAAAAACCTGCGGCTCTGCCGGGGGGCGCACGCAGACTGCAGCCTTTATTTTACGGAGGGAATTCTGGAAAATCCGGTTCTGAAGAATGCGCAGTATGTCAACGCCCGGCGGTACGCGGAAAAAACAAAGTCCATTTTCAGAACAATCACCACCGGATTGCACGGAATGTGGAGCAGCTTTCCGATGAGCTGAGGCGCTCTCTGAACCGCCACAGTGAACCGGAACGGCAGGCCTCCTATGCGGGAACAATCGTACCGCGCCTTTTGTGGAAGGTTGGGCGCATGGAAACGCCGGGGAGACTGTTTGAAAAGACGCTGCGGCGCAGCAATTCGGATTTTGCAGTGGACATTCTGATTGACGCAAGCGGGTCCCAGCGCGACCGGCAGAGCGATGTGGCATTGCAGGCTTATATTCTGGCGGAGGCGCTTGCGATGAACCGGATTCCGCTGCAGATTACCAGCTTCTGCACGTTCTGGGACTATACGGTTTTGCAGCGCTTTCGTGCATACGATGCGCCGAGGGAGGAAAACCGGCGGCTGTTAAATTATGTGACCTCTTCGAATAACCGGGATGGCCTGGCGATCCGCGCGGTGGGCGATTCTCTGTTGCAGCGCCCGGAGGATGGCAAAATCCTGATTGTATTAAGCGATGGCAAGCCGAATGATATCATCGTGAACCGCCCCAACAGCCGCAATCCCCGCCCGTATTACGGGGAATACGCGGTGCGGGATACCGCTTATGAGGTGAGAAAGCTGCGGAGCTCCGGCGTCTGTGTTCTGGGGGTTTTTACCGGGAAGGAGACGGAGCTGATGGCTGAGAAAAAGATTTTCGGGAAGGATTTTACCTATATCCGTGATATTTCCGGCTTCGCGCGGGTCGTGGCGCGATATCTGCGGCGGCTTTTGGAGGAGGACAGTGCGAATTTCTGATTTTAATATTGCAATGATTCAGAACGGCGATCTGCGGCCTGCTGTTCTGAACGGTTACCATTATTATTTTTAATCGTGTATTTTCAATGGATGAAAAAGCGTGTATAATAGCGGATAGTCACGCCTGGTCAGGCTTGACGGCATCGCTGGCTTTTTGGCGAAGTGGAATGAAGATGAATCATCAGGAGGAATGAGAAATGGCAGATGCAACATGCAGCAGCGCGGCAAGCTGCGACAGGGAAAGCTGTGAGGGATGTCCGAGCGCAAACGGCGGACAGCCGCAGAGTATGCAGGAGGAGATGAATCCTTATTCAGATATTAAACATGTGATCGGGGTGGTCAGCGGAAAGGGCGGTGTGGGAAAATCCATGGTGACCGCTTCTCTGGCGAACCTGCTCGCGTCGAAAGGATATCGCGTTGGCATTATGGATGCGGATATCACCGGACCGTCGATCCCGCGGATGTATGGGATGACCGGTCTGGCGGAGGCGGATGATCAGGGTATTTATCCGAGACTGACGGACAATGACATTAAAGTGATGTCCATCAATCTGCTGCTGCCGAACCCGGAGGATCCGGTGATCTGGCGCGGTCCGATTCTGGCCGGCCTGGTAAAGCAGTTCTGGCATGATGTGATCTGGGGGGAGCTGGACTATCTGCTGGTAGATATGCCGCCGGGAACGGGGGATGTGCCGCTGACCGTATTTCAGTCCCTGCCGGTGGAGGGCATTTTTGTCGTAACGACGCCGCAGGATCTGGTCAGAATGATCGTGAAAAAGGCTTACAATATGGCGGAGACGATGCACATTCCGGTGCTGGGTCTGATTGAGAATTACAGTTATCTGGTCTGTCCGGACTGTGGGAAAGAGATTTCCGTGTTTGGAAAGAGCAAGATTCAGGAGGTCGCCGACGAGCTGGGGATTCTGGTCGCGGGTAAGATGCCGATTGACCCGAAGCTGAATGCGCTTACGGAGGAAGGGGCCTTCGCGCAGGCGGACAACCCCTATCTGGAGGGCGCTTACGCGGCTTTGCAGATTTTGAGCGTCAAGGATTGACAAGCCATATCGGACGTGTTATAGTAGGGAATCAGAAAAAGCGCTGGTCCGGGAGATCAGCGTAGAAGTAGATAGAGGTCGCGTACTTCATGAGTAGGCCATTTGATGTGTTCAGGCGCAGGCGACGATGGCAGAAAGGGGAGCACGCCGAAGAAGGGCAGCTGCCTGAGGCTGTTTTTCTGGGCATATGGTGAAGAACCATATGACTGTCATCGCCGGGCGATGGAGAGCTATCTGAAGAATCGTTTTCGTTTTCTTTGGGGACTGCTCGACAGTCCCTTTCATTATGTGAGGAGGTATCTTATGTCTATTTTTAAAGGAGCCGGCGTTGCGATTATCACGCCAATGCATGAGGATGGCACAGTAAACTATGAAAAGATGGGCGAGCTGATCGAGATGCAGATCGCGGGCGGCACGGACGCCATCATTGTCTGTGGGACGACGGGGGAGTCTTCCACTCTTTCCCATGAAGAACACCTGGATGTGATTCGTTATACCATTGAGAAGACGGCAAAGCGGATTCCGGTCATCGCCGGTACCGGCTCGAATTCAACGGAGACGGCGATTTACCTTTCCACAGAAGCAGAAAAAATGGGTGCTGACGGTCTGCTGCTGGTGAGCCCTTATTACAACAAGGCGACCCAGAACGGTCTGAAGAAGCATTATACGCAGATTGCGGCGTCGGTCTCTCTGCCGATTATTCTTTACAATGTGCCGAGCCGTACGGGCTGCAACATTCTGCCGGAGACGATGGTGTGGCTGGCAAAGAATGTGGAAAATATTGTCGGAGTGAAAGAGGCTTCCGCAAACATCGAACAGATCGCGAAGATGATGAGCCTCGCCGGAGGCGAGGTTGACCTGTACTCGGGCAACGACGCGGAGATCGTTCCGATTATGTCGCTCGGCGGAAGTGGCGTGATTTCCGTACTGTCCAATATCGCGCCGCGCCAGACGCACGAGATCACGGCGGCTTTCCTGGAGGGCGATGTGAAGAAGAGCTGTGCAATGCAGCTGGAGGCGATTGAACTGATCGAGGCGCTGTTCTGTGAGGTGAATCCGATTCCGGTCAAGAAAGCAATGAATCTGATGGGGCTGGAAGTCGGACCGCTGCGCGCACCGCTCTTTGAGATGGAAGAGGCGAATGCGGCACGGCTGGAGAAGGCGATGAGAAATTACGGTATTCTGAAGTAACGATGAAAGTATAAGAGGATTCCAAAATGACAAGAATCATTATGAGTGGCTGCTGCGGTCATATGGGCCGCGTGGTGACGGATATTGTTGCGGAGCAGGAGGACATGGAGATCGTGGCCGGCTTTGATGTGTACGATTCCAAGGACCGTCCTTACCCGGTATTTGCTTCCCCGGCGGATTGCGATGTGGAAGCGGATGTGGTGATTGATTTTTCTTCGGTAAAGGCGCTGGATGGACTGCTTGCATACTGTGTGGAAAAGCAGGTTCCGGTGGTGCTGTGTACGACCGGCTATACGCAGGAGCAGCTGGATCAGATCACGGCGGCAAGCGAAAAGGTGACGGTTCTGAAGTCTGCAAATATGTCGCTGGGCATCAATCTGCTGCAGGCGCTTCTGAAGGAGGCGGCGAAGGTGCTCGCCCCGGCGGGATTTGATGTGGAGATTGTAGAAAAGCATCACAACCGCAAGCTGGACGCGCCGAGCGGCACGGCGATTGCGCTGGCGGACAGCATCAATGAGGCGCTGGATGAGAGTTATGAATATACCTTTGACCGGAGCCAGGAAAAGAAACGGCGTGAGAAAAACGAAATTGGGATCAGTTCGGTGCGCGGCGGCACGATTGTCGGTGAGCACGAGGTGATTTTCGCCGGGCTGGATGAAGTGATTGAATTCAAACACACGGCCTATTCGCGGAGCATTTTCGCAAAGGGAGCGGTGCAGGCGGCGGCTTTCCTGGCAGGGAAACCGGCCGGATATTACGGGATGGATGATGTGATACAGCTGTAATAAATGAAATACAGGAGATATGAAAAAACGGAAGAGGCAGAAAGAGGAACACTTAAAATGAAGAAAGTAGTGAAATTTGGCGGAAGCTCTCTGGCGAGCGCGGAGCAGTTCCGCAAGGTCGGAGCGATTATCCACGCGGAGAAGGAGAGGAGATATGTGGTGCCGTCCGCTCCGGGAAAACGGTTTTCGTCGGATATAAAGGTGACGGATATGCTGTATGACTGTTATCATGCGGCGGGGCGGCAGGACATCAGCCAGAAGATTGCGGCGATTGCAGCGCGTTATCAGGAGATCATTGACGGCCTGGGACTGGAGCTGGACCTGACAGAGGAATTTGTGGTGATCCGGAAAAATTTTGAGGCGCAGGCCGGCAGTGACTATGCGGCTTCCCGCGGCGAATACCTCAATGGAATGGTGATGTCCGCCTATCTGGGTTTTCCCTTTGTCGATGCGGCTGAGGTGGTCTGCTTTGACGAGGATGGAGTGTTTGACGCAGAGAAAACGAACGATGTGATGAGAGCGCGTCTGGAAGGGCTGGATACGGCGGTTATCCCGGGATTTTACGGCGCCATGCCGGATGGAAGCATTAAGACCTTTTCACGGGGCGGATCGGATATCACCGGTTCGATTGTCGCTCGTGCGGTACATGCGGATCTGTATGAGAACTGGACGGATGTATCCGGCTTCCTGCTCTGTGATCCGAAGATTGTAGACAATCCGGCGACGATTGAGACGATTACCTACCGGGAGCTGCGAGAGCTTTCTTATATGGGTGCAACGGTGTTGCACGCGGACGCAATTTTTCCGCTGCGCCAGGAAGGTATTCCGGTCAATATCAAAAATACAAACCGCCCGCAGGATCCGGGCACTCTGATCGTGGAGAATACCTGCCGTCAGCCGAATTATACGATTACCGGCATTGCGGGGAAAAAGGGCTTTTGCACGGTTACGATTGAAAAGGACATGATGAACTCCGAGATCGGCTTCGGGCGCAAGGTATTGCAGGTGTTCGAGGAGAATGGCATTTCGTTTGAGCATGTGCCGTCCGGCATTGATACGTTTTCTGTGATCATTCATCAGAGTGAATTTATGGAAAAGGAGCAGAGCGTGATTTCCGGCCTGCACCGGGCAGTTTCTCCGGATACGCTGGAGCTGGAATCGGATCTGGCTCTGATTGCGGTGGTGGGACGCGGGATGAAAGCCATGCGCGGCACCGCAGGCAGAATTTTTTCTGCGCTCGCGCATGCGAACATCAATGTCAAGATGATCGATCAGGGCTCCAGTGAGCTGAATATCATCATAGGCGTGAGAAACGAAGACTTTGAGCGCGCCATCCGGGCGATTTATGATATCTTCGTGCTGACACACCTGTAAATGCAGGATGGTTCGGAACCCACTGCCATTTTGCCAGGAGCCATAGATGAAATGGCGGGACCGGAGGACAGGATTCGATCGGGCAGTTTGCGCCGGGGAGAGACAGGACAATGAATTTTATGGCTTCACAGCTATTTGCATATGAAAAAAAGGGAGACAGCGCGGTAATCCTGCGCTGTTTTTCGCGTGACGGCAGCGTCCGGATTCCTGAGAGAATGGACGGGCTGCCGGTGCGGGAGCTTGCGCCGTACGCATTTTCCGCACATATGGAGGAAAAGGAATGGATGGATGCGTTTCGCAGGGGCGATGTACGGATCGCTTCCTCCGGGCAGGTGGAGCCGCAGGTGTCATGGGAAAACGAAGATCTGGCCGACCTTCCGGTTTTGAGCGGAGATCAGCTGGAAAGCCTGATTCTCCCACAGACGCTTCGCAGGGTCGGCCGGTACTGCTTCTACAATTGCGGGCATCTGCGAAGGCTGGAATTTTCCGGGGAGCTGTTTGACTGGGGAAGCGGTGCATTTAGCGGATGCCACCGGATCGAGGCACTTTGTGTCCGTGTGAGGCCGGACGGCTCATCCGGCCTGAAGCAGGTGCTTGACGAACTGCCGGAAAGCCTGCAGGTCGAGTTTTGTGCGGAAGAGCCGGAGACCCCGGGCGCTGCCTTTCGGAGGGAAGAAGCAGAAAATGCGCAGAATCCGGCGGTTTATGCGCGACTGGCTTTCCCGGAATTCTATGAAGAGGGCGTGGAGAATACGCCGGCCCGCATCCTGGAGACGCATGTGCATGGTACGGGGATTCTGTATCGAAACTGTTTCCAGGGGAAAAAATTTGATTTTGTGCAGTATGATGTCCTCTTTCCCTACGCGCAGGCGCAGGAAGCGCCTTCTCTTTTGCTCCGGCTTGTCCTTGACCGGCTGCGGGCTCCGTATCATCTGGAGCAGCGGGCACGCGAGACCTATGAGGCTTACGCGCGGGAGAACGCCTTTCTGTTTGGGAAATACTTTCTGGATACAAAGGATGCGCAGGGCCTGCGCTGGTTTTTGGAATCTGTGGCTGCCCCACTGCCGGACGATGCGAAAGCAGCTCTGGCAGACCAGCTGTCCGAATATGCTGCCCGCCGGGAGGATGCGCAGGCTACAGGGCGTCTGATGGCCTTTCGAAGGGAGGCGCTTCCGGATTCCAGACGCAGAAAACGGCTGGAGCTCTAGACTACGCAGCAGGTGCATGGTCGGATTTTGACCGGTAACCCTTCACAATACTTTCACAGGAAACCGTCCTCCGTTCGTCTTGACATCGCAAAAAGTGTGTGCTAGAGTAAAGCGAAGTCGGATGGAAGGGGGAAATATTATGCTGACGAAACGAACAGACAGAAAGACAAAGATTGTCTCTTTTCTTGTTGCGGTTGTTTGCTTTTTTACAGTACTTTTTTCCTTCTCCTGTATTTCTGGCTGCAGGGACCACATCTGCACGGGCAGAGATTGTCCGATTTGTGCGACCGTCTCACAGGCTGAGAACACGGTGCGGCAGATTCGTTCGTGCGCCACATTTGGAGCAGGAATTCTGTTGACAGCTGTATTTTCTGTGACGATTCTTATTGCTGCGCCCCTCTGGGTGGCAGACACTTCGCTGATCAGTCAAAAAATCAGAATGAATAATTGAATAAAATCTCCATTGGCATAATGCAGACACAGATTGCAGTATAGGGCACTACTGATGCAGTGCTTCGGGCGACCTTTGTACACTTTGGCCTGCTTATGCTTATTTTTGCTGCCTGCTTTCCTGTGGATATGCCGCAGATGATGCCGGTATTGCGCGGCTTGCAGGGGAAGAATCGAATGTAACAGAATCCCGTTTTGCGGGATTCCTGCGCTGCCGGAGAAGGAATCCGGTGATTTTATATGGAGGTTTTGAAATGAAAAAATACATATTGAATTTATTGTTGGCGGCGTTACTGTCCGTCTGCATGGGAACGACTGCTTTTGCGGAGGAATCCGGGGAGGCGATTCAGATCGTGGCGACAATTTTTCCGGAATATGACTGGGTACAGCAGATTCTCGGTGATCAGGCGGAAAACGCAGAACTGACGCTGCTTCTTGACAGCGGCGTAGACCTGCACAATTATCAGCCGACGGTCGATGACATTCTGGCCGTGTCGGACTGTGATCTGTTCCTCTATGTCGGCGGTGAATCGGATGAATGGGTCGATGATGTGCTGAAGGAAGCGGTCAATGAGGGTATGGTCGTGCTGGATCTGCTGGAGCTTCTCGGTGATTCGGCGGTGGAAGAAGAGACCGTTGAGGGCATGGAGGCAGGAGAAGAGGAGAATGACGAAGAGGAAGAAGGGGAAACGGAGTACGACGAACATGTATGGCTTTCGCTGAAAAATGCGCAGGTATTCTGCGAGGCGATCGCCGAAGCGCTGGAGGGGCTGGATCCGGACAATGCCGATCTTTATGCAGAGAACGCGGCGGAGTATGTTTCCAGACTGTCGGCGCTTGATGAGGAATACCAGGCGGCGGTGGACGGCGCCGCGGTGACAACGCTGCTGTTTGGCGATCGTTTCCCGTTCCGTTATCTGACAGAGGACTACGGTCTGGATTATTATGCGGCGTTTTCCGGATGCTCCGCTGAGTCAGAGGCCAGCTTTGAGACGATTACCTTCCTCGCAGGGAAGGTTGATGAGCTGGGGCTGAATTATGTGATGAAGATCGAAAGCTCGGATGGCAAGATTGCGCAGACGATCATTTCCTGCACGTCTACGCAGGAGCAGGAGGTTCTGACGCTTAACTCGATGCAGTCAGTTACGTTACAGGATGTGGAAGAGGGTGTGACCTATCTTTCTATCATGGAAGAGAATCTTGAAGTGCTGACACAGGCTCTGCAGTAAGACGGCGAAAACACGCATTTCAGTGAGGAGGAGAGAACAGTGGCATTGATTACCTGTCAGGATCTGACGCTCGGATATGAAGGCAGAGCGATCGTAGAGAATCTGAATTTTTCCATTCGGGAAGGAAATTATTTTTGCATCGTGGGTGAGAACGGCTCCGGAAAATCCACCCTGATGCGGACGCTGCTTGGACTGCAGCAGCCGCTTGGCGGAAAGATCACGTTTGGGGATGGCCTGGTACAGAGCCAGATCGGTTATCTTCCGCAGCAGACGCTGGTGCAGCGGGACTTTCCGGCGTCTGTCCGGGAGATTGTGCTTTCCGGTTGTCAGGGAAGCTGCGGGATACGGCCTTTTTATGGGAAGAAGGAAAAACAGACCGTGCAGGAAGCGATGAAGAAGATGGATATTGTACCGCTTGCGAAGCGCTGTTACCGGGAACTCTCCGGCGGACAGCAGCAGCGGGTGCTGCTTGCGCGGGCGCTCTGCGCGGCAGACCGGGTGCTGCTTCTGGACGAACCGGTATCCGGCCTTGACCCGAAGGTAACGGCTCAGATGTACAATCTGATCAAAGAACTGAACCGGAAGGAAAAGATGACAATCATTATGATTTCACACGATATGCAGGCGGCGGTCACATTTGCCAGTCATATTTTGCATGTCGGACATCACTGGTTTTTCGGCACAAAAAAAGAATACCTGAAAAGTGACATCGGCAGGGTGTATTCTCTGCTGGAAGGAGGTGAGAGCAAATGATAGTCTTTGCGGAAAAAATAGCGATGTATTTTCAATACTCCTTTGTTCGATACGCGATGATTGTCGGTGTTTTGATTGCGCTGTGTTCTTCGCTGCTGGGAGTGACGCTCGTCCTGAAACGCTTTTCTTTTATCGGGGATGGTCTTTCTCATGTGGCGTTTGGCGCGATGGCGGTGGCGGGCGTGCTGAATATTACAAATGATATGCTCTTTGTCCTGCCTGTTACCATATTGTGCGCGATCCTGCTTCTGTGCGGCGGTCAGAAGACCAAAATCAATGGTGATGCGGCTGTGGCGATGATTTCTGTGGGGGCGCTGGCGATCGGTTATCTGCTGCTGAACCTGTTCTCTACGAGCTCGAATCTGTCCGGCGACGTGTGTACGACTCTGTTTGGCTCAACCTCAATTCTGACACTGACTGTTCAGGAGGTATGGGCGTGTGTGATTTTGTCTATTCTGGTAGTGATTTTGTTTGTTTTGTTTTATAACAAAATCTTTGCAATCACCTTTGATGATGGCTTTGCCAGGGCGACCGGCACCAATGCCGGACTTTATAACCTGGCACTGGCCGTGATTATTGCGGTTATCATTGTTCTGGCAATGAATCTGGTCGGGTCGCTGCTGATCTCCGCGCTGATCATATTCCCGGCGCTTTCGGCCATGCGGATGTTTAAAAGCTTTCTCTCTGTTACCATCTGTTCCGCAGTTCTCTCGGTGATCTGCGCTTCCGTTGGGATTCTCATTTCCATTCTCGCCGGGACACCGGTCGGTTCGACGATTGTCGCGGCGGATATTGTGGTGTTTTGTGTTTCCTGTCTTGTGGGATTTGTGAAAAAAAATAAGAATCCGCGTATAAGACAACCGTAACGGATCCGGGCGGCCTGCCGTCCGGGTCAGATAAAATGAAATGATGTTTGCAGGAATGATTCAGGAGGTAGAATTTATGAAGAAACTTCAAAAAACAGCAGCACTTTTTCTGGCGGCGTGCCTGCTGATTACCGGCTGCGGCAGCGACAGCAGTGCAAATCGCTCAAATACGACCAGTGCCAGCGCGACGGTGGATGAGGTGGTCAGTGCGCAGATCGCCAATGAAGACGCGGAAGCTTCTGCGGACGCATCGTCAGACTCGTCCAATGAAGATACTGCGGCTACGACGGCGACATCCGATACCAAAGTGACGGGCGATGTGGACTATGACCTGACTGAGATGAGCAGTGATATGGTGTACGCGATCGTTTACCAGATGGTCTACAATCCAGACGATTATATAGGAAAAACATTCCGTATGTCAGGTACCTACTATGCCAGCTACTATGAAGCAACGGATCAGTATTATTATTACTGCCTGATCTCGGATGCAACTGCCTGCTGTGCGCAGGGGCTGGAATTTGTATGGGGCGATGGCAGTCATTCCTATCCGGATGAGTATCCGGCGGATAACACGGAGATTCTCGTGCAGGGAACGTTCGAGACCTATGTAGATACGGACGGTTATACCTATTGTCATCTGGCGAATGCTGCCATGGAAGCGGTGTAGAGTTTTGGTAACTATTCGGGGCAGTTTTTTGCATTTGCTGCGATGAACTATGGTATGGAACAGTCCGCGTGCCCTGTCAATCATGGGAGGGAAGCCGTATCATATTTTTTCAGCAGCTCCAGGTACTGCTCACCGAGGGGACCAAGCGGCATGCCTTTTCGCTTGATATAGCCAATGTCCATCCGGTTCCCGGTATCCAGGGGGATGGCGGTATACTGATCGCCGTTTAATTTCTCGCAGATGATACCGGAACAGAGGGTGTAGCCGTTCAGGCCTACCATGAGATTCAGCATGGTGGCGCGGTCGTCAGCCTTGATGATCCGGTTGTACTCACAGGTACTCAGGACCTCTTCTGCGAAGTAGAAGGAGTGATTCTCCCCCTGTTCAAATGAGAGGCAGGGGTAGGGCTTAAGCTCCTCAAAGGCGATTTTCTTCTGGTTCGCCAGCGGGTGATTTTTGCTCAGGTAGACGGAAATGCCGCACTGGAAAAGGAAGGTGTATTCTACCTCGTTTTCAAGGAAAATTTTTCGCAGGGCCTTTTCATTAAATTCATTGAGGTAGAGTACGCCGATTTCACTGCGATAGTTCCGCACATTCGCAATGACTTCGGCGGTTTTTGTCTCGTGTATTGCAAACTCATATTCATCCATGCCGAACTTTTTTGCCAGTTCAATAAACGCTTCTACCGCGAACGAGTAGTGCTGGGTCGACACGCTGAATTTTTTCTTTGCGGCTTTGCCGGTGTAGCGTTCTTCAATCATTCTCTGGATTTCCGTCATCTGGCGTGCGTACCGCAGAAATTCCGCACCTTCCGGTGTGATCAGGATACCGCGGTTCGAGCGGATGAACAGTTCCGTATGGAGCTCCTCCTCCAGGTCCCGGATGGCCGCGGAAAGCGCCGGCTGCGAGACGTAAAGGGCGGCGGCGGCCTTGTTTATGGATTTCGTTTCGGCAATGGTGACAGCGTAGAGAATCTGTTGAAGCGTCATGGTAAGGGAATCTTTCCTTTCTTTCTATGTAACGGTTCGTTACTGGTCACAACCCGACCGCGAATTCGTTGCGTGGCGAGGACTTACCCCGCACGAAGTGTGGGATGCCACCCGGCGAGGGTTTATCCCGCACGAAGTGTGGGATGCCACCCGGCGAGGGTTTATCCCGCACGAAGTGTGGGATGCTACCCGGCGAGGGCTGAAAACGTAGTGGTAACAACGATTCAAAACAGCGGGCCTGTAAAACTACAGATTCTGGCACAGGGTAATCACCAGCACATCATCGGAAGCCGGACTTTTTACGAAATAATCCACCGTCTCCACCCGGCGGTATACGCCATCATCTCCTAACTGTCTGGTGACGACGCGAACCTGTTCCTGTCCTGCCTGATATGCTTCCAGGAGCGCAGTGCGGGCAAAGGTGTCGGCAAACAGCTGCTGATCGTCCGGGTGCATACTGGCTGCTCCGTGGCAGATCAGCTCATCAAAAACGCCGGAGGCGGGACAGGAGGTGGTGGTGAAATTATCGTAGGTCATCATGTAATAGCTGTTGCGCGTCAGGTTGGCAAAGATGACCAGCGGATACCGTTTGAAAATGACTTCTGTGAGCAGCTGCATCGTGCTGAAAGCCGGCTGTTCCATAAGGATGTCGAAGTTATCGCTGCTTTTCTCAGCAGTGGCTTTTTTGTGACAGATCTGCGCAAACTGCTCCTCAGGCATGGGCTTTGCGAACAGGTAGCCCTGAATCAGGTCACAGCCGCAGGTGCGAAGAAAACCGAGCTGCTCGTTTGTCTCCACGCCTTCCGCGACGGAGGTCAGATGGAGACGGTTCGCAAACTCATAAATGCTTTCCAGAACGATGCGGTCCCTGTCATTGCTGCTTTCCCCGAAGAGAAGGGAACGGTCGATTTTTAAAATGTCCGCGTCTACATTTTTTACCATACTTAACGAGGAAAGCCCGCTGCCAAAATCATCGATGGCGACATGGAAGCCGCATTTGCGAATGGCAGCAACCAGGGCCGTGATGGGCTCCGGATCATTAACCAGGGCGGATTCGGTAATTTCTACGTGAATCAGGCTGTGCGGAATAGAGAACGCATCCACGGTGGCGCAGAGCTTTTCCACAAAATCGGATTCTGCCAGGTGGCGTCTGGAAAAGTTGACGGCAATCGGTACGGTATATTCCTTTGTGTCAATTCGTTTTTTCAGAAAAATGCAGACCTCGCGCAGCATATACCAGTCCAGCTCGCAGATCAGGCTGCTTTCCTCCATATAGGGGACAAAGTCTCCAGGCATGCAGATCGTTCCATCGGATTTTTTCCAGCGCGCGAGTGCTTCGGCACTGGACAGCTCTCCGCGGATGGCCTTGTACTGCGGCTGATAGTAGACGACGAATTCGTGGTGGGTGAGGGCGTTTCGAATTTCATTTTTCTGGTTTTCTTTTATCATTTTCGTACCGTATGCCTTTCCTGACAGAATTGTTGATAAAAAACATATATTTTTCATTTTACATTCAGATACACGTCATCATATGAGTGAAAGCCGCTGGCGATGATGACTTCATCGATGTTCTCAGACGTTACCGCGACGGGATCCAGCTTGTAATAGGGAATTTCGTATTCACCGGATATAATGGTGTCAACAACCGGATACGCACAGGAGCTTTCTGTAATGTCTTCCCCCTTCGCGAGAGCAACGGCCAGGGTGGCAGCGGCCATGGCTTCTTCTTCCACAGCTTTATAAACCGTCATTACCTGCGTTCCTTCTACAATGCGCTGGCAGGCGGAGAGCTCCGCGTCCTGACCAACGACTGCTACATGGCCGGCAAGCTGGCTCTCAGAGAGTGCCTTGATTGCCTGACTGGCGAGGTCATCGTTGCCGCACATGACTCCGACGATATCGGAAGTGACCGCCAGTCCTTCGTTCACATAGTCAAATGCCAGTTCAGCCAGCCAGTTGTCACAGTAGGCGGAATAGACGACCGTAAACGCACTTCCTTCCAGTGTACTCGTGAACCCATCGATCACGGCATCGACATTGAGATCGGTCGGGGACCCATAGATGGCAAAGATATTTCCTCCCTCCGGACAGGCGTCTATCAGGGCTTCCGCCATCAGGACGCCAACCTGGCGGTTGTCAAAAGAGATAAACAGGTCGGCCTCCACATCGGAGATCAGACGGTCATAGCAGATGACATGGATGCCAGCTTCAAGCGCCTCATTGACAACATCACGCAGGGCATCGCCATCCACTGCGATGATCACGATCACGTCCATTTCCTTTTTGATAAAGTATTCAATCTGTGAAATCTGCTCCTCTACGCTGCCTCCGGCCACCTGAACATTTACCTCTGCCCCGAGACTCTGCGCGGTAGAGACAAACATATCGCGGTCACGCAGCCATCGCTCAATCACAAAAGAATCGAAGCTCAGGCCAATCTGGATGCGCGCTTCTTCCTGTGTCTCTTCAGTCTGTGTCTGGACTTCTGATTCCGAACAGCCGACCAGGAGGAGAGCAAGAAAAAGTAAGAATATGTAAAAAGCTTTTTGACGCATGTTATGAACCTTTCCTGTTATTATTACGACAGATTACAGAATTTGTCAATCTGTTCTTGGCTGTTTCACTATCTATCAGAACTGTTATCCGCTGTATTTCATCCGGTATTCCCGCGGCGTCATGTCAGTCTGTTTTTTGAAAAGGCGGCTGAAATAATTCGGATCGGAGTAGCCGCAAAGGGAACTGATGGCTTTGATACTCAGATCGGGTTTTTCCAGGAGCTCTTTTGCTTTTTCCACCCGTACGTGTGTCAGGTACTCGATGAAATTTTCGCCGGCTTCATCCTTAAAAACCTTGCTGAAATAATAGGGGCTGATATTAACAGCGCGGGACACATCATCGAGAGAAATGTCATGACTGTAATTTTCCTGGATGTAAGCCTTGGCTTTTTTTACAACGGAGTCTGACTGAGACTCCCGGTAGTCATGGATGGCGTCACAGGCGGCTGTCATTTTTTCGATGAACCAGCGGCGCAGGGATTCGTAATCGGCAAAAGAAGTGGCTGTGGTCAGGTAATCCCTGCGGTCGCTGAAGCTATAGTTCACAGTACCGGATTCAAAAGCGGTACGTTCCGCCCAGATGATGTACTCCAGCACTTTCAGGCAGATGTTGTCGCGGTCCTCCGGGTAATGCTGGATCATCCAGTTAAAAAACTGATTCAGATCCACGACCATGGCGGCGGTATTTCCTGCCTTGACCGAACGAAAAATCCTGCGCTCGGTTTCCTCTGGAAATTCTTCCTTGTAAATGCCGCTTGGCTGTAAATCCTCTACATGGATGACATGGCTCTTGCTGCTGTTAAGAGAACGGAGTGCTTCCCGGTAAGAGTATTGCAGATCCTCCATTTTGCGGACACGTCCGATGCCAATGCGGAACCGCGCCTTTAATCGTTCCTCCAGCCTGGAAGCGAGTCGGCGCGCGTTTTCCACGATTCGGATGCGTTCCTCGTAAGAAACACACTCTTCGCGATGGGGAATCAGCAGAACTACACTGTTAGAGATAATAGGACCAACGACGCAGGGAAACGCTTCTTTGGCAATCTCACGAAAGTCCGGATAGAAGTCCTGCGCCTGTACACTCACGCGCACCGGACTGTAAAGCTGTCCGTTTTCATAATCGGAGTCAAAAGGAATAACCATGATGTAGCCGTATGGTTCGTCCAGGCCGAGAAGCTGGAGATAATAGCTGATGTCCTGCGTTTCCGTCTGGTAGAGCAGGTTGGTGATGATGCTCTGCTCGACCACAGGGACAATGATTTCGAGCTTTTCCTGCACCTCGAGCTGTGTCCGGCGCTGTGTCCGGCTGTGGTTCACTTTTTGCATTGCCTCTTCTACGACAGAAAGAATGGTTTTTCTCGTAATGGGTTTCGTCAGATATTTTTCCACGCCCAGATCAATCGCTTCTTTGGCGTAGTCAAATTTATCGTAGGCGGAAATGATGTAGAACAGGGCAGTCGTATTGGACTTGCGGATCTCTTTCATGGCCTGGATGCCATTGATGCCGGGCATCTGGATGTCCAGAAAGACAATATCCGGGTGGAAGCTCTCTGCCTTTTCAATGACGGCACGGCCGGTTTTAGCCATTTCCAGCTCACAGCTGTCGCCATACTGGCTGAGAATGATTTTTTTCAGAGATTCCAGCATGAGCCCCTCATCATCAGCGATTAAGATTCGATACATTTTTCTTCCCCCCATCTGTATCAATCAGCGTATCATCATTCTTCACACCTGCAAATGCTCCGAGAGTCAGGCTATCCTGCACAGGCAGGGAAATGATAACCTGTGTGCCGCAGCCTGGCCCGCCGCTTTCGATTCGAAGCAGATTCTTTCTGTTATAATACAGCTCCAGACGGTGAATGACATTGGACATTGCGACTCCGGTGGAGTGTGATTCTTCATCATTTGGCATGGTGCGTCCTTCCAGAACCTCTCTGATTTTTTCCTGAGTCATTCCGACGCCATTGTCACGGACTGTAATTTCAAGCGTTTTATTTTCCGACAGAGAGGAATCCGCAAAAGAGGAAAGACGCACGGTCAGTGTGATGCGGCCGTTTTCCATACAATCGTGGATACCGTGCTGGATGGCATTTTCCACGATGGGCTGCAATACCATGCTCGGTAGCCGGATGTCATCAATATTCGCCTGGATATCTTTCTCATAAGTGATGTCCCCGGCAAAACGTACGTTTAAAATATAGATGTAATTGTCTACGGATTCGATTTCCTCAAGTAAGGTAGCGTCCCCGGACATCTTGCGGACGTTATAGCGAAAGAAGTCTGCCATCCGCTCCAGAAAGACACTGGTCTGTTCTGCGTCCTCCATTGCGGCAAGCTGTGCGCCTGCATTCAGGCTGTTGAACAGAAAATGCGGGTTGATCTGTGCCTGCAGATATTTGAGCTGTGCTTCTTTTAAATGCGTTTCGGTCAGAAGCTCGCGCTCTTTCATCTGGGCCTCTGCTTCCATGCTCTCGCGAAGCCGGTCGATGTATTCACGGATACTGGCGAGCATCTGATTAAAACCACGCGTCACCACGCCGACCTCATCCTCATATATGACCGGAAGCTGAGGAACGTCAAGGTTGCCGCTGGCCACCTCATGCGCGGTCGAGGAGAGGACGGTCAGCGGGTGGATCATATCGTGCACAAAAAGCATGATAATCAGAATGCAGATGGCAAATACGGCTACCATGATGATAAGGCTTCCCTGTTCCAGCACATTCATAGACGAAAGCAGCGTCTGATAGCTGGTCGAGTTTTCATGGAAAAGCAGGTTGTTGAGCCGGTAAATATAAGTGTTGATGTATTCGTACAGCTGGGTCTCTTTGGCGTATGCCTCCTTGTAACGCTCGACATTGCGCCCCCGTTTGGCCTGTACGGTGAGGGCAGTCTGCTCCAGGTAAGATTCGGACATACTGCGAATATTTTTTTCCAGCAGCAGGATCTCATTGCCGGTGACATCGTCATTCAGCTCCTCCAGGAGCGCCCGGTATTCCTGTTCATAACTGTAGTAGTTTTCGAGCGCCTGGCTGCTTTTGGTGTTCAGATAATCGTAGACATTTTCCTGAATCAGCTCTAAGGTGTCAGAGAGCGTATTGATCGAAACATTGCTGGTATACACCGATTCAATCCGTCCGACTGCGGAGTTGATTTCATTGATCAGAAAAAGGTTGATGCCCAGGACAAAGACCAGAGTGACCACCATCACTGCGCTGATGCGTGTCTGGATCGAAGAAAGGCGGGAGAATGGATTCTTCTTTTTCAATTTGCAGCCTCCTCTTCTGTTGCAGTAAGGTAGTCCGCTACATTGCCCTGTGTGATCAGGCTGAGTGTAACACTGTAATAGCTGCTGGCATGTCCAAGCTCGTGGAATTCTTCGAGCGCTTCAATGCTGTACCTGCCGACTTCACTGGTATCCACTACCAGGGTAACGGGAATGATCCCTTTTTCGATGGCCTCCAGAATCTGATCAGAGTAATAAAATCCAATCAGGCTGGTATTTCCGACTTCGTTGTAATCGATCAGAGCCTGATAGGCACATTCTGTTAGCAGCTCGTCCATACTGATCAGAAGATCGGGAAGCGGAGAGTAGCTGACAATCAGATTCCGAATGCCCTCATCGTAGTCAAAATCTGTTGTGTTTTCCAGATAATACAGGGAAACATTGATTTCCTGTCCATCTGCTTTCTGCTCCTCGATGTAACGAGTGAGCTGTGAGGCGGCGAGGGACTGGATCGGATTGACCGACTCGGCATCCAGCAAAATCATAATAGTGCCGCTTTTGCCGCCCAGCAAAGAAAGCGCATATTCGGTGTAGGTATCAGCAAGCTGATAGCTGTTTAATCCCACATAGCTGATGCGCTGGCTTTCTGAGTCGTCCTCCAGTACGGTCACCACCGGAATGCCGTTATCGACGGCCTCATTGATCAGATCCCGTACCTCCTCTGTACCGTCCGGTTTCAGGATAATGCCGTCTGCCTTTGCCGCAATCAGGATCCGAAGATAATCCGCCATCGTATAGGAAGAACCGGTATCCTGGCTTAAATACTCAACATACGCATTGCTGGCTGCTGCTTCCTGGGCTGCGCTCTCGTAGATTTTCTGCCATAGGACCGAATCTTCTACATCCGGGATCAGGACATAGTGCCGTTCGTAGACCTCAGAGGCAGAAGTGCCGGATGGATCAAGGGCGTCCAGAGTATTCCGGAAATAGGACCAGACGGCAGCCAGAATCAGGATGCAGAAGATTAAAATAATCGAAATTGTGAAAGATGTCTTTTTCATGGAAACCATTTTACCACAGCTGTATGGGAAACGTCAAAAACATTTTGGGAATCCGGTAATTATTTATGAAAAAGTCTTGAAAAAAACAAAAATGTCCAGTTTTTTCTGCGAACGTCCGGTGAACATTATAAAAAAATACAGTTTTCGGACAAGAGATTCCATTTTCGTCAATCTGTACATGTGGTATGATCCGGTCTTAAACACTTTTGGAATAAAAAAAGAGCAGAATTCCTTGATTT
>JAJQGP010000104.1 GCA_021200475.1 Lachnospiraceae bacterium | reverse complement strand
CCGGGTAAAAGGATGTCGTGCCGACCGCATGGGCGGTGATCTCATTTTTTACCAGGGTAGCCCCTGTAATAGTACCCGCCAGGCGGCGTGCGCTGCCGGTCGTACCGGTCGCAACCACGCGGTACGAGGTCTTGTCAAACTGCTGCTCCAGAAGAGAGACCAGCTGCTTGACCGCACCAATCGGATTGCCCTCCGTCCAGATATAAGCACTGGCAAGGATTTCTTTTTCATCATTTAAAATCACACCCTTGGTGGAGATAGAGCCAACATCAATCCCCAGGTATGCGTCCCGCTTCCGGCCCTCTGCCGCATTTTGTACCAGATCATTCCTCCAGCCGGTCACAGCCTTACCGTCTGCTGCGCCGCTGACCGGATCGGCAGCAAGTCCGCTCATTGGTTTGCTCATCGAATTACCTTCTTTCTCATGCTCAACATATCGTAAAAGGCTTCCAGCCTGGTCATCAGTCCCGTATCGCTGGTCTGCGAATCGTAGGTCAGATACAAAATCGGGATTTTGTAATCCGTACCGATATTCTGAAGCACCGGCATGATATCAATCTCCGGCGTGCATCCGGCAGACTTCACATGGATGATCCCGTCAAACCCGCGCTCTGCATAGTCTCTGGCACACCAGATATTCGCCGTAGAGGTCGGTCCCATCTCATAGCGGCAGAGATCCCGAATCCGCACATTCAGGTTTTTTTCACCGCTGTAATGCAAATTCCGGTGGGAAATATTCATCCACCGATGCACCTCCACTCCCATGTCGCAGAGCTTCTGCTCCAGCTCCAGGTTGGAAAAATCATCCTGCACCGTAAAATACTCGCCGATCAGTCCCACCCGGATGGGCTCCTCTTTTTTCAGGGGGATGTCATGGAATGCGTTTTTCACACGCTGATGTCCCGCATCAATATCCGCTTTCGAGGCCGCCTTGTCCATATCGGTCCAGAACTGATTCAATGCCTTTTTATAAGCGCCCTTTGTCTGTTCAAATCCACAGTTTTTGTAATACAGGTCTTCGACCTCATCAATATACTCCACCATCTTGAGCATTTCCATACCGGCCATCGTCGCCTTCGCCACATGCAGCTTCGGATTCATCCGTCTGACCGCTTTCAGATAATCCCGTGCTTTGCCGGTCGTATACTCAGCCAGATTAATAAAATCAAACTGATAGCCCAGATCGCGCAGAATCTGCTCCTGCAGCTCGCCGTAATAGCCAAGGCGGCACAGACCAAACAACATAAGCAGGGTATCTGCCCCGCATTCCAGTGCCTCGATCATACTGCCCAGTGTCGTCTTAAACGGCGTACAGACCGTATCCGGGCTGTACTGGCTCCCGATGTCCAGTGTCTTTTTCGTCATCCGCGGCTGCATGATATACTGCTGCTCCAGGCCGACCTCGACAAAATACTTCAACGCATAATTATACCGCGCGGCGATCGGAAAGGCTATTTTCTTCTGATTGCCCATCGCGTACTCTTTTGTCATCGTCTCAACTTCTTTTTCCGCTTTCCCTCCGACTCATGTCATTTCCAATACAGATCAGCATCCTTACCGGCTGCCGCAATCAGAATACACACGGTGTCTCCCCGTTTCTGTTACAGCGCATTCTTTTTTAACTGCAGAATATCGATAAAGCTCTCCAGCCGCGTCTCCACGCCGGCCATACCGCTCTGCGCGTCCAGCATCAGATTCAGAATCGGCGTACCGTCATTCCTGCGGATGATCATGTCGTTCGTCATCGCATCCGGTCCACATGGAAAGACACTCAGGAGGATCATCCCGTCCACCTGCTTCCGATTGGCATATACACCGCCCGCGATCTCACGGCTGACCTCCCAGCGCATGGTCGGCGAAAGCCGTGCTCCCTGCTTCAGGGCTTCCTTTCGATCCATCACATCTGCCCGCAGAACAGTAACGCCGGCATTTTTCAGAAAGTCCGTGACCGGCTTGCCAATATAAGCGTCATTCACCACATAGCTGTGTGAAGCAATCAGCACCTTCAGGCCATCGCTTTTATAAAGCTCCTCCTGCCGCTTTACCTGCTTTTTCCAGTCCTCAGACTCCGCCCTTTTCGCTTTCTTATAGGCTTTCGCAGCCTCCTTCCGTGCAAAGCCAAGCTCCTGTGCCATCGAAAGAAAAGCAGCCTCCTCGTCCAGATCGTGCGTCACATCAATATTATAAGAAAGAAACTTCTGATCACTCTCCCGGAAAAGATTGCGGCAGATGTCATAAAGTCCCTCAAACGTCGTACACATATATCTTCGGATGCCAAAATTGCTGATCCGCGGCACCAGGATATAATCACAATTTCCGACCAGCTTCTCGACATGGCCAAGATAAACCTTAACGGAAAGGCACATCTCGTCGATTGCCCGGGCCGTCCCCCGGTTCAGCGTCTCAAGCGTCGTAGGCGGGCTGACCAGCACATCCACGCCCAGCTCCTGGAAAAAGACCTTCCAGAGTACGCGGTATCTGTCATACAGCAATGCCCTCGGAAGGCCGACGATCGGTTTCCGGCCTGCTGCAATGGATTCTGTTTTCTTGGACAAAATGATTCACTCCTTTATCTTCGCAGCGCGATACCGTGCTGTTCTGAACTGTTTCGGATTATTATATTCGTTTTCTTTTTCTTTTTCAACCATCAGATTCTGGCATCTGTCTGAATCTGGTACTCCTTTTTCTCTTACAGCAGATTCGTCCTCTTTTTCCAGAGTCCGGTGATGTAATAAACAAAGACCGGAATTGCGGTCATATAAGTACCGACACTGTACCCGTAAAAGAATCCGGCCGCACCCCATCCAAGAAAGACCCCAAACAGCCAGCAGAACAGGATGCGTCCGACAAAGGCATCGACAAATGCCACGATCATGCTGAATTTCACAAATCCCTGCGCGCTGACCAACGCATTGCAGCCAGGCATCACAAAACGCGCGGGCAGCTCAATCAGAAGGGAAAGGATACAGACCGAAGCGTATGCCAGTACCGCCTCATCCTGCGTAAACAGCCGGAAGGAAAGCACCGGGAAAGCAAAAAACAAAATGCCAAAGGCGATATTAATGACCGTCGCAAACAAAAGAGAACTTTTTACCACCTGATTCACCCGCTCCACGCGGCGCGCACCAAGGTTCTGCCCGATCATCGGAGAAGCCCCAAGGCTCAGCCCCTGCGTCAGGATCGCCGGAATATTGCGGAGCTTCTGCAGAACACCAAACGCCGCACTCACGGATACGCCCAGGGAATTGACCATATGGCTGACAAACAGGAAGCTGAATTGAATCGCGGCACTCTGAATGGCCGCCGGTATCCCCAGTTTTACGATCTTGACCGCCGTCTCCGTGTCCCAGAGCATCTTTCTCAGCCGGAGGCGAAATGGAAAACTCTCCCTGTGGCGGTTGATATACTGAATGCTGAAGACGACGCTGATAAACTGTCCGATCACGGTAGCCAGGGCGGCACCCGCCACATTCCATCCAAAGGCTACAATAAACACCACATCCAGGATTACGTTTGCTAAAGAAGCGATCAGCACAAACAAAAACGGATGCACGCTGTCGCCCACGCCCCGCAGCAGGGCGCTGAACATATTGTAAAGCCCGGTAAATATCATACCGATTCCGCAGATCACGATGTAGTAGCGCGCCTGTTCCCAGGCTTCCTCCGGTGTTGCGAGCGCATTCAGCATCCAGCCGCTCCCGACCACACAGAGCAGTCCAAATACGATAGAAAGCGCGACCTCCATCACCAGAAGGGCGTCGACCACCCGCTGTATTTTACCATCGTCCCCACTGCCGCTTGCCTGCGCGATCAGAATCTGCCCCGCCGTTGAAAAGCCGACACAGATCATATAGAGCATCTGCATCAGCTGGCTCCCGTTCGACACGGCAGAGAGACCATTCTGCCCCAGATACTGCCCCACCACAATCGTATCCGTCGTCGAATACAGCGTCTGTAAAAGTGTGCTGAGCATAAATGGCAGCGAAAAGGACAATAACGTAGAGGCAACTGGCCCATTCAGCAGATCATGCTTTCCCTCCGTGTTTCCCAAAAATTTCTCAAATGTACCAGACATTTTTCTCTCCCCGTTTCTTTTCTCACTTACTTTTTACAGAGTATCCTACAAAAGATAACACAAAAGAATTCTTTTTTCCATATGTTTTCTATAATCGGATAGGGAGAGTCCTCTCGCCCTCTCCGCTGCGCCAGGCGGGTGCGGCGCAAGCCGCAAATTTCCACACCCGCCTGTGTGATCGAGTAGGAGGCGGCTTGTCGGCTCCTACTCGTCAGCGCGGGCTGGGTGCGGCTTTAGCCGCAAGATTCCCTGCCCAGCCCTGCGCATAAAAACACCGCCGACCCCATTTCCCCGGCCAGCGGTGCTTTTTCGAATTCCAGATTAATGGAACAACCCTTTCTTTTTTTCCTGATCGCCGGTTATGATCTCGCCAACCTTGTAGCCGCCCTCTTCAATCGCTGCGCGAAGCTTTGCCTCATCCAGGGCGGCTTCGGAGAGGATTTCCGTGATGCCTTTGCTGTGGTTTGATGTGACCTTTTTCACCTCAAACGCCTTGCGGACTGCCTCGTTTACGTGATTCTCGCACATACCGCACATCATTCCGTCTACCTTTACTGTTGTCTTTATCATTTCCATTTCCTCCATTTCCTTTTCGTTTTGATTTATAGGATCAGACACACTTGGATGCATGTCAGATGACCGCTCTTGCTCTGTTTTATCCTGCGTCGTCCCAGGGACATTTCCATAGATGCCTGCAATGTTTATGTCGACCGATTTTATTTTTCTGTCCCGCCCGGTATCCCGAATTCTGAAAAGGTTCAGCCGCAGCGCGTTCGATACGACACAGAAGCTCGACAGGCTCATCGCTGCCGCTCCGAACATCGGGTTCAGGGTCCATCCGAAAATCGGGATCCACACACCGGCCGCGAGCGGAATGCCAATCACATTGTAGAAAAAGGCCCAGAACAGGTTCTCGTGAATATTGCGAAGCGTCGCGCGGCTTAAGCGAATAGCCGCCGGAACATCACTCAGACGGCTTTTCATCAGCACTACGTCAGCCGCGTCAATCGCGACGTCCGCGCCCGCGCCGATCGCAATACCGATATCCGCCCGTGTCAGCGCCGGGGCATCGTTGATACCGTCTCCCACCATGGCAACCCGGATCTGCTGCTGTTCCGCTTTTCCGCGCCCGAATATGCTGCCAGGAAGCAAACGCCGGAAACCACTCTTTCCGGTATCCGGCACTTCCATCTCTTTGATCTGCCGGATCACACGCTCCTTGCCGTCCGGCAGCACGCCGGCGATAACCTCGTCTACGCCTGCCTGCGCGCCGATTGCCTTCGCCGTGCGCTCATTGTCGCCGGTCAGCATGACCACGCGGATGCCCATATTCTGCAGCTCCCGGACCGCCTGCGGACTGTCTTCCTTGATCACATCCGCCACCGCGATCACACCAAGCAGCTTTCCGTTTTTCGTAAACAGCAGCGGCGTCTTGCCGCTTTCCGCAAAAGCGTTCGCCTTTTCTTCCAGCCGGCGCGGTATGGTCACCCGGCTCTGGATGAACTTCAGGCTGCCGCCAAGAAGCTCCTCACCGCCCAATACAGCCGAGAGGCCATTGCCCGGAAGCGCCTGGAACCCGTCGACTTCCACAGGTGTCAGCTGCTGTTCCTTCCCATAAGCCAGGATCGCTTTCGCAAGCGGATGCTCACTCTTTTGCTCCAGTGCGTAAGCGTATGCCAGCAGCTCCTGCTCCGTCGCACCGTCTGCCGGGAAAAGATCGGTCACCTTCGGCTCCCCGCTCGTGATCGTGCCGGTCTTATCCAGCACCACCACCTGCACCTTGCCTGTTTCCTCCAGGGAAACCGCTGTTTTAAACAGAATGCCGTTCTTCGCGCCCATCCCGTTGCCCACCATGATCGCCACCGGCGTCGCCAGGCCGAGGGCACACGGGCAGCTGATCACCAGCACGGAAATGCCCCTCGCCAGAGCAAAAGCGACGGTCTTCCCCGCCAGCAGCCAGACGATGGTTGTAATCACCGCAATCGTAATCACAATCGGGACAAACACACCGGAGACCTTATCTGCGATCTTTGCAATCGGCGCTTTGGTCGCCGCCGCATCGCTGACCATTTTAATGATCTGGGAGAGAGTCGTATCCTCTCCGACCCGGGTCGCCTCACAGCGGATAAAACCAGACTGGTTGACCGTCGCGGCTGACACCAGATCGCCGACTGTCTTATCGACCGGAATACTCTCCCCCGTCAGCGCCGCCTCATTGACCGCGCTGCTGCCATCCAGAATCACGCCGTCTACCGGAATATTTTCTCCGGGACGCACCACAAACACGTCGCCTTTTTGTACCTGGTCAATCGGTACGGTCTGCTCTGCACCATTTTTCACCACGACCGCTGTCTTCGGCGCAAGCTTCATCAGGCTCTTGAGCGCGTCCGTCGTCCGGCCCTTTGAGCGCGCCTCCAGCATCTTGCCGACCGTAATCAGCGTCAGGATCATCGCCGCCGACTCAAAATAAAACTCGTTCATGCAGGTCATGACCGCTTCCATATCGCCGTCCACCTGTGCCCGCGTCATCATAAACAGCGCGTACACACTCCAGAGAAAGGACGCGGATGAGCCGAGCGCCACAAGGGTATCCATATTCGGCGAGCCATGCCACAGACTTTTAAAGCCGCTGATAAAAAATTTCTGATTGATCACCATAATAATGATCGCCAGAAGCATCTGTACCAGGCCCATTGCCACATGGTTGTCGTCAAACCAGACCGGCAGCGGCCAGCCCCACATCATATGCCCCATGGAAAAATACATCAGCACCAGCAGATAGCCGATTGAAGCGATCAGACGCCTTTTCAGCACCGGCGTCTCGTGATCCTCCAGAGCCGCCTCCTGCTCCGCGATGGACTGGGAGGCGTGCGCCTTTCCCGTGGAAACGCCCTTTTGCGAAGCGCCATAACCCGCATCCTGCACCGCGCGGATAATCTCCTCCGGGGAGGCCGTCCCTTCCACGCCCATCGAATTCGTCAGCAGGCTGACCGAGCAGGACGTCACACCGGCGACCTTCGAGACTGCTTTTTCCACCCTCGCCTGGCAGGCCGCGCAGCTCATCCCTGTCACGGTATATTGATCCATAACTTAAAATCCCTCCTCATCATTACTACTTCATCAGCTTCTGAATCGTCGCCACCAGCTCATCCACCACTTCATCCTTGCCCTCCCGGATATCCCGCACGACACAGGTATGAATATGACTGGATAACAGCTCCTTATTAAATGAATTCACCGCTGCGTTCACTGCCGCCGACTGGATCAGAATATCATTGCAGTAAGCATCCCTCTCCAGCATTCCCCTGATCCCGCGAATCTGACCCTCAATACGGTTCAGGCGGTTAATCAGCTTCCGGCGCTCTTCCTCTGAACGCTCGGTCTTCTTACAGCAGCAACAGACATCAGAAGTATCTTCTGGCATATCTTTCTTATCTTCCACGAAAAAAAGCCTCCTTATTCACAGAACCTTTCAAATACCCCCATCGGGTATTTATGCAATCTGTATGATATACCCCCGGAAGGTATTTGTCAACGGTTTTTTGCATAAAAAAAAGAGGTATATTCTACCTCTCTTCAAAATACTGTTTATGCTAAACCAAAGAACTACACCCCATTCTTCTCGCAGATATCCGCCAGGCAGCATTTTTCACAATGCGGCTTCGTTCTCGCGGTACAGACCGCGCGGCCATGATAAACCAGCCGATGGCAGAATTCATTCCCTTCTTCCGGAGGAATGATCTTCCAAAGCGTCATCTCGACCTTTTTGGGTTCTTTGATCCCATCGACCAGCCCCATGCGGTTGGTCAGACGAATGCAGTGTGTGTCCGTGACAATCGCAGGCTTGCCAAACACGTCGCCCATGATCAGGTTCGCACTCTTGCGTCCCACGCCGGGCAGCTTCAACAAGGTATCAAAATCATCCGGTACTTTGCCGCCATAGGTATCTCTGAGGATGCGCATACAGGCGCTGATATCGCGCGCTTTGCTTTTTCCGAGGCCACAGGGCTTCACAATCTCCTCGATCTCCTCCGGCGTAGCGGCAGCCAGCGCATCCACATCCGGATATTTTTCATACAGCTTCTCTACCACTACATTAACCCGCGCGTCCGTACACTGCGCCGCCAGGCGGACACTCACAAGGAGCTTCCACGCCTGGTCATTTTCCTGTCCCGATTCGCCCTGCGAATCGAGGACGCAGGCTGCGCCATCGTGCGAAGCACGATTCTGCACGGCGCGGCTGTCATCCAATGTGCAGTCTGCGTCCGGGTATTCCTTTTTTAAACGCTCAATGATTTCCAGAGCGAGCATCTTCTTTTGTTCTTCTGTTTTCGTTATCATATAATTTCCTTAGAAGAAAGGGCGTCATCAAAACGCCCTTTTTCTTTACCATCACTCATTCTTTTTTCATTTTACCTGTCATCCATCAATTCCGCGACTTTCTTTTTTGCCTCATCCAGGTCAGTACAACCATCCAGAATCATGGAGATCATTTTAATGATTTTATCAAATTGATTATCTGTCATAACTTCTGCCACCCTTTTCTTTCCTCCTGACCTGTATCAGTAAAATTCACATTTCATGTACAGTGTAATTCTACCATAAGCAAAGAAATATGTACAGAACAACTTTTTATCTCTGCCCCTTGTCATACGGAATCCCTTCCGCCTTCGGCGCACGGGATTTCTCTGACGTGAACGCAAGCACGATCAGGGAGATGATGTACGGAAGCATGTTGTACACGCTGCCCGGCAGATTCAGCGCCACCAGGAAGTCAAAACCGGTGTATACGTTGGAGAGGGCGCGGAACAGGCCGAACAGAATTGCCGCCAGACCGATCTTGACCGGCGTCCACTGGCCGAAGATCATAACCGCCAGAGCCAGGAAGCCGAAACCGGCCACGCCATTTTCGAACTTCCACTCGCTCACGCCTGCCGTGATGTAGACGATACCGCCCAGACCGCCGAGCACGCCGGAGATCAGAACGCCCGCATAACGCATACGGACGACATTGATACCCACGGAGTCCGCTGCCTGCGGATGCTCGCCGCACGCCTGCAAACGCAGGCCAAAGCGCGTCTTATAGAGAACCACATAGGAAACCACCAGGGCTACCGCCGCCACTACCATGAACCAGTTGAACTCGAAACGCCCAAAATAGACCAAAAATGCTTTTTTCTCGTTGACATACTGGATGGTGGAGGAAACATTGCTCGCATCCTCGGCTGCGTTGATCGCACGCACCGCTACCGTCGCGCCCGCGGTGCCGAGCAGGTTCATCGCCGTGCCAACCAGGGTCTGGTCCGCCTTGAAATTAATCGAAGCCACCGCCAGCAGCAAAGAATAAAGCATCCCGAAAAGGGCGCTGCCGAGCATAACCGCCAGGATCATGACAATTGCCGGAACGGACGCGGACATATATTTCATGACCAGCGCACCGCCAAGCGCGCCGATGACCATGATGCCCTCCAGGCCGATGTTAATCACGCCGCTGTGCTCCGCGAAGCATCCGCCGAGTGCCACCAGTGCGAGTACGGAAGCAAAAATCAGGGTATACTGAACCAGTAACAGCATTATGCCTCGCCTCCTTCCTGATGGGTCTTCGCCGCTTTTTTCTCATCACGCTTGTCCAGCCAGCGATTCATAGCAATCTTAAAAATAAATACAAAGCCGCACAGATAGATGATCATCGAGGAGATAAAATCAGATATCTGAGAGCAGTAAAGGGTCTTATCCACATAAGCGCCGCCGCTCGTAATGTGCTGGATAAAATAGGAGGAAAAGATCGCTCCGATCGGATGCAGGCCACCGAGAAAGGCCGCCGCAATCCCGTTAAATCCCATCGACGGTACACTTGTCTGCGAACAGCTCCACTGCTCAATGCCGGTCAGATAATAGAACGCCGCGCCCATGCCAGCGAGTCCGCCCGCAATCGCCAGGGTCAGAATCGTATTGCGCTTCTCACGCATACCGCAGTATTTCGCCGCTTCTTTATTCATACCGGTTGCTTTCAGCTCATAACCGAACTTTGTCTTTTCAAGCAGCACCCAGATCACGATCGCCACGATCACCGCAAGTGGAATCGCAATCGTCACATAGGAGTTGTTGCTGAACAGTGCGGAAAGGCCAAGATTGGGAATGATAGCTCCGCTGTTCGCCTTGGAAACCGCTGTCGTGTAAGGGCTTGTCGGCTCCTTCACCGTTGTCAGGAGCATATTCACCGTATAAAGGCCGATCCAGTTCAGCATAATACCGGAAATTACTTCATTTACATTGCGGTACGCTTTCAGCGCGCCGGAGATGGCTCCCATCAGAGCGCCGACCACAGCCGCCGCCAGGATGCAGATATACCAGGGCATGCCAAGCGCAATTGCAAAATACAGGCTGGCTCCCGCGCCGCCAACGTACTGTCCGGCTGCACCAATATTAAAGAATCCCGCCTTGTAGGCAAACAGCACCGATAAGGAACACATCAGCAATGGCGACGTCTTTACCAGCGTACTGCCCAGATATTTCAGCTGCGCAGCTGCCGACGGATAATAGAGATAATTTTTCACAACCGCGACAATCGCGCCCCAGGCGCCGCTCGCGTTTACAATCAAAAGCGCAATGTATCCGACAAACAGCCCTAAAAGAATACACAGAATTGAAGCCAGCAGAGACTGCACCACATTATTGCGCAGCAGGCCACCGCCCTTTTTTGCTTTTTTCTCCATTTCAGTGAACCCCCTTTCCGGTCCTGTCCATCCGCTTTGCGCCTGCCATGTAAAGTCCAAGCTCCTCGACAGTCACCTGCTTCGGATCAAACTCACCGACGATCTCACCCTCGTACATTACCAGAATGCGGTCCGACACATTCATCACCTCGTCCAGCTCCAGGCTGATCAGAAGCACACCCTTCCCGGCGTCTCTCTGCGCCACGATCTGCTTATGAATGTACTCAATCGCGCCGACATCCAGTCCGCGGGTCGGCTGCACCGCAATCAGAAGCTCCGGATTCTTGTCAATTTCACGCGCGACAATCGCCTTCTGCTGGTTGCCGCCCGACATCGAACGGGCAATGGTGACCGGTCCCTGGCCGGAACGCACGTCATACTGCTCGATCAGGCGCTCCGCGTACTCCCTTATCTCTTTGCGCTTTAAAAAGCCCGCCTTATTCGTAAACTGCGGCTCAAAATAACGCTGCAGCACCATATTGTTTTCCAGAGAATAATCCAGAACCAGGCCATGCTTGTGGCGATCCTCCGGAATATGGCTCATACCCATAACCGAACGTTTGCGGATCGGTGCGTGGGTAATGTCCTGTCCATCCAGAGTGATCGTCCCTTCCTTTACCGGCTCCAGGCCGGACAGACCATAGACGAACTCCGTCTGGCCGTTCCCGTCAATCCCGGCGATACAGACGATCTCACCGCGCCGCACCTGAAGTGAAACATTGTGTACCGCGTCATTTTTATGCCGTTTCGATGCGACAGACATATTTTTGATATCAAGTACGACGTCTTTGGGCTTCGCCTCTTCCTTTTCGACGACAAAATTCACGTTGCGTCCCACCATCATCGCAGAGAGCACTTCCGGCGTCGTATCCTTTGTCTCTACCGTACCGACATATTTACCTTTACGGAGCACTGTGCAGCGGTCAGACACTTCCATAATCTCTGAAAGCTTATGAGAAATAAAGAGAATACTCTTACCCTCTGCGGCCAGATTCTTCATGATGTGCATGAGCTCCTGAATCTCCTGCGGCGTCAGCACCGCGGTCGGCTCGTCAAAAATCAGAATCTCATTGTCCCGGTAAAGCATCTTCAGAATCTCCGTTCTCTGCTGCATGCCTACCGTAATATCCTCAATCAGAGCGTCCGGCTCTACCTTCAGACCATATTTTTCCGAAAGCTCCACCACCTTTTTGCGGGCTTCCGCTTTTTTCAGAAAACCATGGCTGACCGGTTCTACGCCCAGAATAATATTGTCCAGTACACTAAAGCACTCGACCAGCTTAAAATGCTGATGCACCATTCCAATGCCGAGGTCATTCGCATCGTTCGGGTCTTTGATCTCCACCCGCTGCCCATCCTTGCGAATCTCTCCCTCTTCCGGCTGATACAGGCCAAACAAAACGCTCATCAGAGTCGATTTTCCTGCTCCGTTCTCTCCTAAGAGCGCGTGTATCTCGCCTTTTCTCAGCTGAAGCGTAATGTCATCATTGGCAATGATTCCCGGAAAGCGCTTTGTAATATGGAGCATCTCTATCGCATACTCACCCGTGTTTTTTCCCAACTTTCCATTTCCTCCTTCGAAAAAGAGCAGGCCAGCTCAGCCCGCTCTTTTGTTTTCAGCCAATATAACTCCTGCACACGCTATATGCGCGAAGCAGTATTTGTTCCTGATTACTTAATATTGCCGTAAGCATTCACAGTAACGGTCACACCCATCGCTTCCAGGCCAGCCTCATCCAGCTCAAGTGTCGTGTCGTTGTTTACTGTGATCTCTCCGTTGTACATAGAAGCTACCAGAGCAGCATAATCATCCTCTGTGAAATCATCGCTCCACTGCGTAGATTCTCCAAGCTGTACATAGTTCTCAGACGGAGTCTCGGATACCAGGCCAAGGTTCTGGATCTGGCCTACGTATGCATCCCAGTTGTCATTGATGATGATCTCAGTCAGAAGGGTATTTACGGTGGCTGCCAGGCCCTTCATCGCGGAGGTAACCGTCATGCCCTCGCCATAAACCGTCGATGATATACCAGCCTGATCTACGTCAACGCCGATAACCTTGCCATCCACCTTTGCCGCAGCCTCAGCCGCTGATGTATAGATGCCGCCGCCGCAGGCGAAGACTACTTCCACGCCATTGGTCTGATACCAGGTATCCATATAAGCGGTGATATCGGAATCGCCGTAGAACTGATTGCCATATACGTACTCAACGGTCACTTCATCCGATACGCCAAGCTCTGCCGCCGCATCGCTGATGCCCTGTACAAAGCCGTATCCGTAACGGATAACAGCCGGAACTGCCATGCCGCCCAGGAAGCCGATGTGACGATAGCCAAGCTTCACAGCCGCAACGCCTGCCATGTAACCAGCCAGCTCTTCCTGATAGATCGCGATGTAGACATTGTCTGAATAATAGTAATCGGTTACTTCCCAGTTCTCCGGAACATAATCGTAATTCGGCTCCGCATACTCAAGGATGTCGCCAGCTCCAACGTCCAGCGCAACAAACTTCACATCCGGATACATCTCAGAAGTCTCAACGATCGTGCCTGCGAACGCATAACCTGGCATAACGATAACATTGTAGCCTTCCGCTACCGCCTGATCTACGCTCTCTACACGCGCTGCGGTTGAGTCGTCGGTTGGTTTGTAATACTGGAACTCAACGCCATTCTCCTCGCAAAATGCGGCGCATGCTTCATAGGTCGTCTGGTTGAAGGACTGGTCTGTGATATCGCCATAGTCGGTAACCATAGCTACCTTGTAGGTCTCTTCCTCTGCGGAAGCAAACGAGGGCGCTGCGGAAAGTGCCATAGCGCCAGCCATCAGTACTGCTAATGCCTTGCTCATTCTTTTCATTTTTGCATACTCCTTTGTTTTTTATTTATCCTTAAGCCAGTACCGGCTCTGGATCTGAGTGAACCCCTGTTTCTGCCTCTGCAGAATTCCCCATCGTCTGCCGCAGGTCAATCGGCAAATAGTACAGGCTGTGCCTCTTTTTCATGTCATATTATACGACATTACCGCTGTATCAGCATATATCTGGGAACAGTATACCACACTTTTCGACAAATTGAACTGTTTTTTTCATTTTTTTTACACTCGTTTCCGGAAAGATTGGTTTATTTTTGTTCTTGTTTACAACATCCGACATTCGTGATAAAATTCCTGGTAAAGGCAAACAGGGAAGTCGCTTTCTGCTCTTCCCGCGGAACGAATCAGAGGAACTGTTTTTCTATGAAGTGCCATAAAAAACAAAGGAGGCAGCAGAAAATGAAAATCGGACTTGTATTGGAGGGCGGCGCCATGCGCGGCATGTATACCGCCGGAATTCTCGATGTCATGATGGAAAACCAGATCAAAATCAATGGCGCGATCGGGGTATCCGCAGGCGCACTGTTCGGCGTAAATTATCTTTCCGGTCAGAATGGCCGCGTCATCCGCTACAACAAACGCTTCAACAGCGACAAAAACTACATGGGAATCCTTCCTTTATTAAAGGAAGGAAATATCATCAGCACAGAATACGCCTACCACGATGTCCCATATGAGCTGGATGTCTTCGACGACGCAGCCTACCAGAAAGCCGCAGAGGAGATTCCCTTTTACGCAGTCGTCACGGAGGTCGAGACCGGAAGGCCGAAATATGTCCGCATTCGAAGTGTTTATAAGCAAATGGACGTCCTGCGCGCGTCCGCGTCGATGCCCTTTGTCTCTAAACCCGTAAAAATCGGCGACAGCCGCTATCTTGACGGCGGCATTTCAGACAGCGTCCCCTTCGAGTGGATGTATGGAAATGAATATGACCGGCTGATTGTGGTGCTGACCCGCGACCTGTCCTATCGCAAAGAGCCAATGTCCCCTGCACTGATCAAAGTCTGTTATCGAAAATACCCCCAGCTGCAAAACCAGCTTCTGCGCCGGCATACCGTCTATAATGACGCCGTCGAAGCTCTGAAAAAGCGGGAAGTGGATGGACAGGCCTTCGTCATCCGTCCCTCTGTTCCGATTGAGATCGGACGCATTGAGAGCGACCCATCCAGGCTGCAGGAGGTTTACGAGCTGGGACTAAACGATGCAGTAGCACAGATGCAGGCGTTGAAAACTTATCTCGGACAAGAATAGTCATCATCTCCTGTGTCTCGATCGAACGCTGGAAAAAACGCTCGTGCTATATACTCTCACGTACCTCGCAGCAAATGCGAGGTACTGTCCCAAATAGTTACAACGCTTCTTGCCCTGATTGGAACACAGCCCCATCCATTATGATCCAGCCTGACTTTCTATCGTGCAGCTTCCTTCCTGCTTTCAGGCTCACTCCATCTTCCCCATCATCATTTTTTTCATCATGCTCTCCGCACCATCCGTCTCTCCCAGATATCCATACTGATTGGAAAACAGAATGACCTCCGTCTCAAACACTCCCCTGCAATGCTTTTGCAGATGAAATTTCACACGGCTCGCCACTTCTGCCATCGTCTGCGCAAGCCATCCGGTTTCAAGTAAAATACCGACCGCTTCCTCTGTCGTATTCGTATCCAGCAGCCTGCGCACGACTTCCGGCGGCGTCCCGGCCCGCATTGCCTGCGCCGCGAACAGCTCTGCGCGGCAGTCTGCATGCGCGGAATGGGTATTCATCACACCTCCGGAAACCTTAATAAACTTCCCAATGTGCGCGACAAACAGAATCCCCTTCACTCCCAGCTCTTCCGCGATATCCAGCGTCTCTCCGACGTAATTGCTGCATTTCATGGAATCGTCGGCGCTTAATCCGAAAAACTCTTCCCTGGCATTTTCTTTCGCAAGTAAATTCCCCTGTGAGGTCGCATTCTGCCCAGCCAGTCCCGCCTGCGTCGTTTCTCTCTGCTCCGCTTTCATTTTTACAGTTTTTTCCTGCGTTTCCACATCCTGTCCGTCCGAAATCGGGCTGTCAATCGAGGTGCCCCCTCTTCGAATAAAATCCGCGCCATAGTTGCCCGGCGTAATCAGAATATATTGTTCTCCGTTTGCCACCTTCTGCTTCATCTCCACCCGAATACTGGCGATCAGAGCCTCCTCGCTCATTGGAACCACGATTCCGCTGGTGCCCAGAATGGAAATGCCGCCTTCAATTCCCAAATGCGGATTAAACGTTCGCTTCGCGATTTCTACCCCCTCAGGTACCGAAATCGTGATTTTCAAAGCTCCCTGGTATTCGAACATCTCACAGACAGCCTCCACCTCCTGCGCAATCATCGCCCGCGGCACCCGGTTAATCGCCGCCTCTCCGACCGCCTGCTCCAAACCAGGCTTCGTCACGCGTCCAACGCCCACGCCGCCGTCAATCAGGATCCGCGACTGACTCTTACGCTCCTGATTCATTCTGGCGTTTCTCTGGGTTGTACCGGAATTTTTTTTAACCGTCATGAAACTTTCCGGTCTCGTCCGTTTTTCCACAGTCGGTTCATCCTCTGCCGGTTCACACCCAATCGGTTCACGAAAGGCCCCATCTTCGGGCAAACGCTCTGCCCGCGCATACACCAGAATCCCATCCGTCGCATCCGGATCGTCTCCGGCATACTTGCGAACCGCACAGCTTGCAAAGCCTTCTGCTAGCTCCTGCTCTTCAACCGGCAAATGAAGCCGAATCCCTTTCGGAGTCAGCAAATCTGCCCGATGACAGATTTGTCCCGACAAAAGCATCTGCACCGCCGCTTTGGCCGCCGCCGCCGCACAGCTTCCGGTCGTATAGCCGCAGCGCAGCTTTTTGTTCTTTTTCATAACAAACTGGTCCTCAATCCCAGTTAATCCCGGAGTGAAGGGCAACGGGTGAATATTCGTCAAACCGATTCGACCTGCGGATTTTCTTTCCCCACCCTCGTCAGGCAGTCCCTCATTACCGGTGCCCGATTCCAGTTCACAGGAAAAACCCTCCTCATTTTTTACCTGCCACGCAAAATAATCCCGATGCGGTCTGGAAAACCGATCCAGGATCGCCATAATCGTCCCGCCATGCACAACAAAAGCCACGCTTTTCGCTTCCGCCCTCTGTGCCTCGGTGCAGCCCTCCAGAAACGCGCCACAGCATCTTTCGATAAAATCCGATCGCTTCTCTCCTCCCGGAAATGCAGTCGTACCTCCGCTGTCAATCCAGGCCTGATAGCGGGCGTCTTCCTTCAGTTCTTCGTAATTTTTATACTCAAATTCGCCAAATCCGCACTCCGCCAGTCCCGGCAGCAGCCGGACTTCCTTGTCCGGGTACAACGCCTTTGCCGTCTGCACGCACCGTTTCAGCGGACTCGCAAACACAAGCGCCGGCCGCGGATAAAAGTCCCGGCATTCTTCCAGTTTGTGTAAAGCCTCCTCAGTCAGTGGCTCGTCGGTGGCGCCAACATAGCGGTGTTCCAGATTTCCGGCCGTGCTTCCGTGCCGGATCAGATATAGTTCCATAAGTCACAGCTCCTTTTCTCTCGTCAGCTTACCACAGCGGCGTGACCGCCGCAAGGATTAAATTCTATGAGTTGACGTTTGGAAAAGGATGCTATATAATCAAGCACGTTACAATTCTATGGAAAATTGCGGGGTTCTCTTTTTCCGGAAGAGAAACGATATACCCCTGCAGAAAAAACGTGGAGGGATAAGACTTGAAAAAAGAACAGACGGTAACGGTTACCGAAGAAAACAAGATGGGCGTCATGCCAGAAAATCGCCTGCTCATAACGATGGCACTGCCTATGATGATTTCCATGCTGGTGCAGGCACTCTACAATGTAGTGGACAGTATTTTCGTGTCCAGGATCGGTGAGGATGCCCTCACCGCCGTATCGATGGCCTTTCCGATGCAGAATCTGCTGATCGGCCTGGCGTCCGGTATCGCAGTCGGCATGAATGCCCTGGTCTCCAAAGCACTCGGTGAGAAAAAAACAGATACTGCAAACCACATGGCCATGCATGGCGTATTTCTGGCTGTCTGTGCGTATCTGTTGTTTCTTGTTCTGGGACTGACAATTTCAAGAGTCTTTTTTGTCATTCAGGGCGCATCGGAAACCATCGCGGATTACGGACATGATTACCTGTTTATTATCATGTGTTTCAGCTTCGGTGTCTATATTGAGGTCATTTATGAACGGCTTCTGCAGTCGACCGGAAAAACGATCTATACGATGTTCACGCAGGGAATCGGCGCGATCATCAATATCATCATGGACCCGGTGCTGATTTTCGGCATCGGTATTTTCCCGAAAATGGGCATCCGGGGCGCGGCTGCGGCGACCGTTCTCGGTCAGATTGTCGCCGCGATTCTGGCTGTCATTCTGAATTCCATGAAAAACACCGACCTTCAGCTGAATTTCCGGAAATTTAAACCAGAACTGAAGGCCATCAGCAGCATCCTGTTCATCGGCATTCCGTCCGTGATTATGGTAGCCATCGGCTCCGTCATGACGTTCTGTGTAAATAAGATTCTGGTCGCGTTTTCCTCCACAGCCGTCGCGGTTTTTGGCGTATATTATAAGCTGCAAAGCTTCGCCTTTATGCCGGTCTTCGGCATGAACAACGGCATGGTGCCGATCATCGCCTACAACTATGGCGCACAGAAGCCGGACCGCATTATGAAAACCCTGAAGCTCGCGGCCTTCTATGCCACCTGCATTATGGTGATCGCGTTTATCATTATGCAGACCATACCAGGAGCGCTTCTGCAGCTTTTCAGCGCCTCCGAGGAAATGCTCGCCATCGGAATTCCGGCGCTGCGTACGATCAGCATCAGCTTCCTGTTTGCCGGAGCGAGCGTCATCTGCTCCTCGTTCTTCCAGGCGATGGGCTGCAGCGTCTATAGTATGGTGATCTCGATTATGCGTCAGCTCGTCTGCCTGATCCCGCTGGCATTCCTGTTCGCGCAGACCGGCGACGTCTCAAAGGTGTGGCTTGCCTGGCCGATCGCAGAAGTCGTGTCCATTTCCTGCGGCCTCTTCTTCCTGAACCGGATCAATAAAAAAATGATCCGGCCGATGCGGCAGGCTTAAATCTCGGCTGCCTTGCCAGACAAAAAGGTCAGACGGTTTCTCCTGTTGGGAAAACACCGTCTGACCTTTTTATAAATGCAACGTATTTTTTTCTATCCATACCTAAAACACAATACAAATTCCATTCGGTTCCATTATTTTTTTTGCCAACTCTCTGCCAGTCATTGATATTTTGTCATTCACTTTCAAATCATAAGAAGTGATCCCCATTACAACTATATTACCTGATGTTCCCTGTGATATAATATTAAACATTTCTTCTTCAGATATATTCGTCTGTTCCTGGTATATATATTGCACCAGCTTCGGTGTACTAAACAGGATTATTTTAGCCCTTCGATTTCCTGGATTTGTTCTTCTCATTACAGAATAAATTTTAGCAGCTGCACCTTTGTCATCCGTTATAACACATAATTTTCCGTCAGAAATTCCCGGTAAGCAAGACATAATATGTAAGCATACTGCCATTAATTCCTCGCCTAAGTTATCACCATGTTCCTTATTTTTTCTCACTGCTGTAAAAAAACGAAAGTACACATCCGACTGCTTTATATTTTTTCCTGCAATTACTTCTGTTGTGAGTTTTTTATCATCTTTCAACGTTTCTTCTATCGTGCTTACCGGAGATTTTACTGTTCTGACAGCCCATGTTAAGTATTCATTCATTTTCTCATTTGTGGCAAAACATTCAGAAAGAATATCATACGTATATTCCTCGTTGAATATTACAACCTTTACTCCACCGTCACTCAGTCTTTTTATGAAGTTAATAGACTCATTCGCTAATATATGGCTATATGAAGCAAGTTCCATCATAATACATCTCGTAATAAAAATGATTGCGCCATGTCCCTTATAGAAATTTACCAGAATACTTTTTTCTCTCTCCGCCAAATGTGAATGTCTCTGAAATGAACAGGCATCATAAAAAGCAATTTTCTCTGCAGAATAAAAAAGATTCCTTATCGCCACAATGTCGGTTTCAACAAAAGCTTCAATTTCATTGAAGTTATCAGGGTTTTCAGAATATGTCATTTTCATATCTTATTCCCCCTTTATCTTCTTATATAATTCACGCATATTAAGAAGAACTTTTTCCAGAGTACGTTCATTTATATATTCATTCTCAATATATTCTCTTCCTATCCTATCTACAAATCTCTCGATACGAGAAAAGTCATCTTTATTAGAGGCATCCATGATACTTTCGTCTAGCCATAAATCCGACAGTCTTTGTCTGATCTGGGTTCTATCAACACTTAGAAGACTTTCTATACCCAATTTTCCTTCTAGCAAGTTTAATTCAAGACATCTAATCAAAACTGCCATATATGGCACTTGATAATATGACACAAGCCTGATTATCGTGTCAATTTCGTTTCCCTTCGATTCTTCCTTAAAAGTAATATACATCCGCCTAAAACTATTTTCCGGCATTAATAGCATACCAGCAAAAAGATTCGCTGCATATTCCTCCTCATGTTCAAAATAATTATCATTAGAGAATTCAACTTTAGAAACAAATTCATTTTCCTGACAAAAAACATGATATATTTCATGAGCTATAGCAAAGTTTACATTCACTCTAGGCAAGGAAGTGTTAATAACAACATATCCTAAACCATCACCTTTATAGCACAATGCTCCAATCTCATCATCGGCAAACGGCAATTCCAATACAAGGAACCTTTTCTTTTGAAATGAAGATCTAACAATCTGTAAAATATTTAGAAGATCATTATCATATTCAATTCCGGTAAACGCACAAAATCCTTTTACTTTAGAATTTATCTCCCCGTAGTTTTTTTCACTATATGCAATGATTTTCCGTAATCGCTCGATATTCATTCATTATCCCCTTGCTATATTTGCAAATCGAATTCCCGCACTTATTACTTCGTCAATATTCTCCATTAATTCCATCAACTGATTCGCAATCTGTTCTTGTTTTTGAGAGGGTTCGCCAGCATAAAATGCTATTTTATTCGTTGCAAATTTTCCAGCTTGCGGAATACAAATCGAGTCTGCCAAAAAGAATTCCACGTTTTTGCCTAGTCCACGTGCAATTTTTTCCATATCCGAGCCACTTTCCTCTTGCGCACCAGTCAATAAACGGGATATTTTATTCTTATCTATACCCGTAACCCTGCACAAGTATGTTTGTTTTATTTTCATCTCTGACAGGTATTTGTTTACGTTACTTATAAACTTTGTCATGTTATCATCCTTTTTGTTTTCTCTAAATTTGTGATATTTTATTCTTCTTTCAATTACAATTATACTC
>JAJQGP010000178.1 GCA_021200475.1 Lachnospiraceae bacterium | reverse complement strand
AATGTGCGCTTTCTGAAGTTCCATCCATTCGCGAGTGTATGTAAAGCATACGTTTTTTACAGGAGGTGAGGCGGTTGGAAGTTGTGCTGTATGATCATAATCAGTCTGCATATCAGGCTGCAGTGGATATGATGTGGCAGACCGGGAAGGCGGCTGTCATTCATCCGACCGGGACGGGCAAGTCGTTCATCGGCTTCCGGCTCTGCGCGGACCATCCGGATCAGACGATCCTCTGGCTGTCCCCTTCGGAGTATATCTTCAAAACGCAGCTGGAAAATCTGAAGACCGAAACCGGCGGGGAAATCCCGCAGAATATTGTATTTTGTACCTATGCGAAGCTGATGCTGATGAAGGACGCAGAGATCGCTGCGATCGCGGAACGCGATGCCGAACGCGGGGATCAAACACCTTCCGTGGCTTCCGGGTGCCGGGAAGCGGCCGAAGTCTGGTGTTCTGAGGCATCCGCTGTACCGGCGTACATCATTCTGGATGAATTTCACCGCTGCGGTGCGCGAATGTGGGGGCAGGGCGTGCAGCGGCTGCTGGCCCGCTTTCCGGATGTCCCGGTACTGGGCCTGTCTGCTACGAACATCCGCTATCTGGACAATCAGCGGGATATGGCAGATGAGCTTTTTGACGGGAACGTTGCCTCCCAGATGAGCCTGAGTGAGGCGATCGTGCGGGGCATTCTCAATCCGCCCAAATATGTCCTTTCCGTTTATTCCTGGCAGAAGGACCTGGTTCGCTATGAGCGGCGCATCCGGCAGAGCCGGAACAAGCTGGTCCGGGACGAGTGTGAGCGCTACCTGGAGGAGCTGCGCCGGGCTCTGGATATGGCGGACGGGCTGGACGTGATTTTTGATAAGCACATGGCAGACCGAACCGGAAAATACATCGTTTTCTGTTCGAGCAAGGAGCACATGGACGAGATGATGCGGCACCTGGACTGGTTTGCGAAGGTCGATGCACACCCGCACGTCTATTCCCTTTATTCCAGTGACCCGGGAGCAGACCGGGCGTTTGACGACTTCCGGAAGGACAGCGACGATAAGCACCTGCGGCTCCTTTACTGCATCGACGCCCTCAACGAGGGCGTGCACATCGAGGACATCAGCGGGGTCATCCTGCTGCGGCCGACGGTCTCGCCGATCGTCTACAAGCAGCAGATCGGCCGGGCTTTATCCGCCAGCCGGAAGAAAAATGCGGTCATCTTCGACATCGTTGCGAATTTAAATTCCCTGTGGAGCATTCACGCGATGGAGGAGGAAATGCAGCTGGTGACCTCCTACTATCGGAGCCTTGGAGAGAGCGGGATGATTGCCAACGAGCATTTCCGGATTATCGATGAGGTACACGACTGCCGCATTCTGTTTGAAAAACTGAACGATACACTGACGGCCTCCTGGGACCTGATGTTTGAACAGGCAAAGGCCTTTTACCGGGAAAATGGGAACCTGAATGTGCCATACCGATATGTCACGGCCGACGGCTATGCTCTTGGCAACTGGATTTATAACCAGAGAAAGATTCGGAAGGGCGAGGCTGTCGGGGCGCTGTCAGAGGAGCGCATCCGCAGGCTGGATGCCATCGGCATGCGTTGGGAAGCGGTGAACGACCTCACCTGGGAGCGGAATTACGCGGCGGCGAAACGCTACCGGGAGAAATATGGAGAACTGAATCCCCCCGCGAAATACGTGGACGAAGAGGGGGTCGCGCTTGGCTCCTGGATTTCCGATATCCGCGCCTGTGAAAATGCCGGGGCACGCCAGAAGTACCTCACCCCGGACCGGATCCAGAAGCTGAACGACCTGGGCATGGTCTGGGATGTCCTGGACTATTACTGGGAGCGGAACTACGCGGCCGCATACCGCTATTACCTGGAGAACCGGAACCTTGATGTCCCGGCCGGCTATGTGACAGAAGACGGCATCCGCCTGGGCATATGGATTTACCGGCTGCGTTCCCTGCGCGCCGGGACGGCCAAAGGGACGCCGCCTACCGAGGAACAGGTGAAGCGGCTGGACGCGATTGGCATGAACTGGGCCAACCAGTTTGTGAGCAAATGGGAAAAAGGCTTCAAAGCGGCAGCTGATTATATGAAGGAACACGGAAATCTGCTGGTCCCTGCGAATTATGTCTCAGAAAACGGCTGCAAACTGGGAACCTGGATGAGCCGTCAGCGCGACCAGTACCGAAAAGGCCGGCTCTCGGAGGAACGCACCCGGCGCCTGGATGCGCTCTGCGAAAACTGGCAGATGGGCAGACGGCAGTTCCGCGAAACAGAACAATCCGGCAACATCGCCTAGCCAGGCAGGGCAGACTTCAGGTATCCGCATCGGTAGTTGTCAGAAACGAAAGAGAGTGGGTTATGTATCAAATAGAAACAGAAGGCTGGCTTAAACATTACGATTTTATCCTTCTTGATCTGATCTGTCTTCATATCGTCTTCGTTCTGGCCTTTGCGGCCAGCGGCCAGGGATGGAATCCATATCAGAACGCGTTGTACCGGAACATGTCGATCTTCCTGACGCTGTCCGATTTGCTGGTCATTTTTTCCATGGACACGCTAAAGGGCGTCCTGAAGCGCGACAAACACGCGGAATTCCTTTTCACCTCCAGACACATGGCCGTGCTGATGGCGGTCGCGCTCCTGTATCTGTTTCTTTTGCAGCAGGGAGGCGCCTATTCGCGGCGGGCTCTGATTCTCACTTTTGTCTTCTACGCGGTCCTGACCTGGACGGTTCGCTTCCTGTGGAAACGCGTATTGGTCAAACACCGGGCGACCGGAGGCGATCGCTCCCTGCTGATTATCACATCCTCTGACATTGCAGAAGAGGTGATCGGGAATCTGAAAAAGAATAATTACGCCGGATACACCATCTCAGGCGCGGTGCTGATCGACGACGCAGATACCATTTATAATAATGAAGAAACTCCTGCGCACAGCGAAGCGGCAGCCGCCGCTGCCGAAAACGAATCCGAACGAAAATCCCACGGAACGCATGTGGCGGGCATCCCGGTCGTGGCCAGCAGCGAAAAGGCAGCGATGTATGTCTGCAAGGAATGGATTGACGAAGTCCTGGTCATTCCCTCGGAGGATTGTCCGTTTCCGCAGAAGCTGATGGACGAGCTGCAGGAGACCGGAGTCACCATTCATCTGAACCTGGCGAAAATATCCAATGAGCCCGGGAAGAAACAGATCGTGGAGCGGGTGGGCGGCTACACCGTGCTGACGACCAGCATCAACTATGCCTCCGCCAGACAGCTCCTGATCAAAAGAGCCATGGATATCGCGGTGGGAATTGTTGGCTGTATCTGCACCGGAATCCTGTTTCTCTTCATCGCCCCGGCTATTTACATACAATCCCCCGGACCGATCTTCTTCTCTCAGGAGCGGGTCGGGAAGAATGGAAAGAAATTCAAACTTTACAAATTCCGCTCCATGTACTTAGATGCAGAAGAGCGGAAAGCCGAATTAATGAAAGAAAACAAAATGTCGGACGGAAGGATGTTCAAGATGGACTTTGACCCGCGGGTCATCGGCAATCGTGTCCTCCCGGACGGAAGCCAGAAGAAGGGATTCGGACAGTTTTTAAGGGACAGCAGCTTAGATGAATTTCCACAGTTTTTTAACGTGCTCAAGGGAGAAATGAGTGTCGTAGGCACCCGTCCGCCCATCCCGGGCGAAACCTCCGAGTACGAGCTGCACCACAGAGCCAGACTCTCAATCAAGCCGGGCATCACCGGCATGTGGCAGGTCAGCGGCCGCAGCGACATCACAGACTTCGAAGAGGTTGTAAGACTCGACCGACAGTACATCAGCGAGTGGAACATCTGGCTCGACATCAAAATCCTCTTTAAAACCGTAGGGGTGGTACTTTTTCGGAAAGGAGC
>JAJQGP010000129.1 GCA_021200475.1 Lachnospiraceae bacterium | reverse complement strand
TTTTCAAATTTCCTTCTTGAAACGTTTTCAGGCGTATGGTAATCTTTGATTAAGGATTGGAGGAAAGTTATGGATAGAAATGTAAACATCATTAGTGATGTGGATGGAAATCGCATTGTGGTGATAAACGATATAAAATTTAAAGGGAAAAGAAGAGTGAATTGGGAGGATGTAGAGGAATACCTTAAACAATATGTGGGTGAATTTTATTCGATTGCAGCTACAGGAGAAGTAGTGTATATAGGATCGGAACTTCCAGATGAGTATACCAGATCGAACTATACAGCCCGATTGAAAGGCGGAAGTGCGAAAGCAAAAGCGAACGCAGCCCAGGCTCTTCCAGAAATGATAGAGATTGCCGAAGGAAAGAGTTTTGAGGAAAATCGAAAGAACAAGCATAATAATGATGCCAGGTTTGGATGGTATCGTTATGAATCACGTTTTGCCCTGCCCGTTTATAATGAATACGGAGAAGTAGATAGATATAATGTTTTTCATGCATTAATGTTGATGCGGCATGCAAAGGATGAGAAGCTATATTTGTATGATATTATGGAAATAAAAAAAGAAACGAGAAACCTTTTCCAATCCGAAGATCTTACTCAGTGAAAGAACCCGCTTCCTTTTAAATGTATTCTATTGGGTAAAATAGTATTTGTCAAGTAGAATTTTGATATATGATTGAAATAAAACAGGGCAAAACAAGGACAACAAAACAAGGATGGAGACGAGACAACAATGAACGGACAGAGTATTACTTATGACTGCCCCCTGTCGATCCACCCGATGCGGGAGATCAATGGCTTTCAGGTACGGCCGGGGTATTTTGATATGAATGGGGCGATGGCGCTGGATTCCGGCGTGAATTTTACGGTGCACACGAAGGAAGGCAGGTCCTGTGAGCTGCTGCTGTATAACCCAAAGGAAGAGGAGCCGTACGCGGTGCTGCCGTTTCCGGAGGAGTATAAGATCGGGGATGTCTACTCGATGATCGTGTTCGGGCTGGACATTGATAAATTTGAGTATGCCTACCGGGTGGACGGGCCGTATGACCCGGAGAAGGGACTGATCTTTGACCGCAATGCGGTTTTGCTGGACCCGTATGCGAAGGATGTGGCCGGACAGCGGCTCTGGGGGGTGAAGAAACTGGACAGCTACCGCGCCCGTGTGATGAAGGATACCTTTGACTGGGGCGCGATGCCGCAGTCGAAGAAGGAGCTCAGTGACCTGGTGATCTATGAGCTCCATGTGCGCGGATTTACCCAGCATCCCTCCTCGGGAGTTTCTCATCCGGGAACCTTTGACGGGCTGCGTGCGAAGATTCCCTATCTGAAGGAACTCGGGATCAATGCGGTGGAGCTGATGCCGGTTTTTGAGTTTGACGAGACGCGCGACGCCAAGGTCGTGAATGGCCGACAGCTGCTGGACTACTGGGGATATAATCCGGTCTGTTTTTATTCACCGAACTCGAGCTACGCGGCATCAGCGGCGGTGCACCGGGTCAGCGGAGAGCTGAAGAATCTGATCCGCGAGCTGCATAAAAATGACATCGAAGTGATCCTGGATGTAGTCTTCAACCACACGGCGGAGGGCAATGAGCTGGGGCCGACGTTCAGCTTCAAGGGATTTGACAACCGTGTTTATTATATGCTGACACCGGATGGAAATTATTATAATTTCAGCGGCTGCGGCAATACCTTAAACTGCAATCATCCGATCGTCCAGCAGATGATCGTGGACTGTCTGCGCTACTGGACGATCAATTATCGCGTGGACGGATTCCGTTTTGACCTGGCGAGCATCCTGGGGCGCCATGAGGATGGGACACCGCTGAACAATCCGCCGCTTTTGCACTCCCTGGCCTACGACCCGGTGCTGAGCAATGTCAAGTTGATCGCGGAGGCCTGGGATGCGGGCGGGATGTATCAGGTCGGGAAATTTCCGGCGAGCCGCCGCTGGGCGGAGTGGAACGGCCGCTACCGTGATGTGATGCGCTCCTATTTAAAAGGGGATAACTGGGTGTCCAATACGGCAGCCTGGAGCCTGGCGGGTTCCGGCGACCTTTACGGCGGGGCCTATGAGGATGGGAAGGGAAACTATGTGGGGTATAATTCCTGTGTGAATTTTCTCACCTGTCATGATGGTTTTACGCTGTATGATCTGTATTCTTATAATGAAAAGCACAATGAGGCCAATGGCTGGAACAATACCGATGGTTCGAATGACAATCGCAGCTGGAACTGCGGCGCGGAGGGGGAGACGGACGACCCGGAGGTAAACCGTCTCCGCCGCAAGATGATCCGCAATGCCTGTGCGGTACTGATGTGCAGCCGCGGGACACCGATGTTCTATGCCGGAGATGAGTTTGGCAACACGCAGTATGGAAACAACAACGGCTACTGCCAGGACAATGAGATTTCCTGGCTGGACTGGAGCTTTCTGGAGAAAAACCGGGATATTTACGAGTTTTTCAAATTCATGATTCATTACCGCTTCCGCCATCGTGTGATCCAGAAACGGCTGCCGGATGCGGTCTGCGGGATGCCTGCCATCCGTGCGCATGATGTCAATCCGGAGATCACAGATCTGCCGCCAAACGCGCCGACGATCGGTGTGAGCTTTGCCGGTTATGACCGTCAGAAGGGGCGCGATGATATGATCTACATTGTCGTGAACTCCTACTGGGAGGAGGTCGAGATCGGCCTGCCGCAGATCCCGCACGGGGGCGTGTGGTATCTGAGCGTAAACACCAGCGGCGATGAATGCGGAAGATACTGCTACGAGGAGAACGAAGAACGCCGGATCGATGGAAAATTTATCATGCAGCCGCGTTCCGTTGCAGTATTTGCGGGACGGCCGTATTGAGGAAGCAGCCATTTTTCGAAGAAAAATGAGCGGATTCCGAATGTTTTTAGGGCACCGGACATCCAGTGGTTGTCCGTGAAGGAACCGAACCATTATAAAAACAGAATCAGGAGAATGGAACATGGAAAAAACCATCCGCATACAATATTTAAACAATCAGATCAAACATCTGGAATATATTGACGGCAAATCGGACTGGATTGATCTGCGTGCGGCTGAAGATATCACGATGAAAAAGGGAGAGTTCCGTCTGATCCCGCTCGGGGTGGCGATGCAGCTGCCGGCGGGATATGAGGCGCACATTGTTCCCCGCAGCTCGACCTATAAAAATTTTGGCCTCATCCAGACCAATCATATGGGGATCGTGGATGAGACCTACGCAGGACCGAATGACTGGTGGTATATGCCTGCCTATGCGCTGCGTGACACCCAGATTCACAGGAATGACCGTATCTGTCAGTTTCGCATTATGGAGCATCAGCCGAGGCTTAGCTTTGAAACAGTTGAAACGCTGGACGCGCCGGACCGCGGCGGAATAGGAAGCACGGGAAAAAATTAATCGGATAAGGGAAGCTCCTTTTCCCTTATCCGATGTGGTACAAACAGGCGAGTCTCTTTTCAGGCAATGACGGTTCCCGTTCTGCCAAGATAAGCGTCCTTTGCTTTGTCAAGCGAGGTAATAATCGCGCTGCGCCCGGCTTTCTGGGAGACAAAATGGACAGAAGCCTCGACCTTCGGAAGCATCTGGTCTTTGCCGAATTCGCCATTGTGGATGTGCTGCAGTGCTTCTGAGATATTCATCTGGTGAATGGCCTGCGGATTCTCAGAACCATATCCCAGATATACATACTCTTCATTGGTCAGGATCAGCAGCAGATCCGCGTCGACCAGATCTGCAAGGCGCCCGCTGACGGCGTCTTTTTCTATGACGGCACTGGCTCCCTTCAGATTATTTCGCTGCTTCAGCACCGGAATACCGCCGCCGCCGCCCGCGACGACGATGTGTCCCGCATGGACCAGGGTATTGCTCGCGTCACTCTCTACGATAAAGAGTGGCTTTGGAGCGGCTACGAA
>JAJQGP010000015.1 GCA_021200475.1 Lachnospiraceae bacterium | reverse complement strand
TATCACATCAAAGAGTTTATTCTTACGTCAAATAACTTCGTGAAACAACCCTGAATTATTGCTGAAATCTATTGGTTTTTAAATCCGTCCATGATAAAATGACAGATGGTGAAAAACTTTGCAATAGAAATTAGGAAAGTATACAATTTATGGAGGTATGATATGGATCAGTTTCATGCTTTGGATGATTTCTTGAAAAACCTGGTCACGTATGGACCAGCGGGATGTGGCTGCGCGGTTGCCCAGGATGGAAAGATTCTATATGAGAATTATTATGGTTTTGCTAACCTGGAAAACCAGGTGCCGATTACTCCCGGATCGATATACCGGCAATTTTCCACGACAAAAATAATTATAGTCACGGCAGCGATGATGCTTTTCGAAAGAGGAAAGTTCCTGTTGACAGACCCAATCAGCGAATACTTTCCGGAATGGAAAGACACAATGGTAGCTGATACGCAGGAAGAAGGCTCTGTTATTATCCGTCCAGTAAAACGGCCAATCCAGATACAGGACTGCTTTAATATGGCAATGGGAATTGGCTACGGTGGGGAAGATTATACACACAAGATGGCAGCTAAGGTGCGCGAGGATTTAAAGGCGATGAAGGGGAAATATACACTCCGGGATGACATCCGTGCGATGTCAAAAGTTCCGATCCAGTTTGACCCTGGTACCAGGTGGCTGTATGGTTTTGGACATGAACTTGTCGCTGGCCTGGTCGAGGTGACGTCTGGAATGACGGTTGGCGAATTTCTGAAAAAAGAGATTTTCGAGCCGCTCCAGATGGATAGTACTGGCTACCGGTATTTCGGGAATACCAGGGAAAGAATGGTGACTGTATACCATAGGGATGAGACAGGAAATAGGATTTCCATTGACGGTCCAATGGACGACCTGCATGAACCGGATGCTGTATACGAAGGAGGCGGCGCAGGATTATTCTCTACGGTTGGTGATTATCTAAAGTTTTCGCAGATGATGGCCTGCGGCGGCGAATACAAAGGGGAACATATTATCGGACGGAAGACCATTGAGTTGATGCGGCAGAACCGTCTGAATGAGCAGCAGCTTAAAGACTTCCACAGCGGTCCTTATCTGGATGGATACGGGTATGGCCTGGGTGTCCGAACGCTCATGGATCCTGCAAGGGGCAACAATGCTTCTGTAGGCGAATTTGGCTGGACAGGTATGGCAGGCACTTATGTATCCATCGATCCGGCTGAAAAAGTATCGATTGTATATATGCACAACATGATTCCGAATATGGAAGAATACATCCATCCTCGTGTAAGGAACATAGTATATGGAGCGCTAGAATGACAAACCTGCACCAGTCTGGTGCAGGTATTAAGTCCTGTTGGTGTGCCCGATAACCGGATGCCGGATGGTATCCGGTGTGTTCTTTCAGAATTTTGCAGATTAAACATGAAAGGTCTTTTGTTCCACTGCTTCATACAAATTTCTTCCCATCTTTTCTTCAAAATAGGACTTCAAATAAATATTATTTTCCCATTTATCTTGGGCATATGAACCATATCGACTTTTCACATCGTTCATACGATCAATAATATCCATTACAAATCCAGCGCCAGAGATTGCATCACACAACTGAATCAGTCGATCATAGTCGTTATAAACCGCTTCCTTTAATTTCTGGATGATCTCTTCTGTTTCCGCTTCCGTAGTATCTCGATTTCCGACATAATTGTCAATGTTTTGTACGTTAAAAGAATGCGTCAGACAGATTTGTGCCGCCTCGTCGTAACCCAATTCCATCATATAGCGGTATCCGTCAATCACATGTCCCAAATGTCTTTTTCCGAATCGCCTGCCAATATCATGAAGCAATCCTACTACATACGCTTTATCAGCATCCATACCAGATTGTTTTGCAATACACTGCGCACAATGTGCGACTGTTCTGCTATGATCTCCCCATGGTCCCGGATTCATCCGCTCGCTTTCCCTTAGAATCTCTTCTGCTCGTTCTTTTGTCGGTAACATAAATATCAATCCTCTCTCTATCCATCGATTTTGAATCAGCAGACTAAAATATAGTCAATCGTCAGGCTGCTGCCATTTGTGGTTTCCCTGTCCACTGAAATCGTTTTAAATTCATTGTCTTCTCCTTCATCTATTCTGATTGATGGATCTGGTAAGGTTATTATACATCATCTTGCCAGCAAAGAGGCCATGATAGGAAATATGATCGGGACAGTTACAAACATCATCCTTGATCCGATTTTTATTTCCAGGCTCGGCATGGGAGCAGCTGGCGCGGCGATGGCGACAACCATCGGAAATGCACTCGCATGTATTTATTACCTCTGGTATTATCTGAAAAAAACGAAGCTGCTCTCCATCAGACCGAGGTATTTCAAATGCAGGGATCAGGTGCTGAGTAAGGTCTGTACAATTGGATTGCCTTCAGCAATTTTATCGGCACTGATGAGCGTGTCAACGATTATTCTGAATCAGATTCTTGTAGCGTATGGGAATTCGGCTGTAGCAGCCATCGGTATTGTGTTCAAAGCAAATATGTTTATTACCTTTTTACAGATGGGTGTCGCAAACCTTTTGTTTTGTGGAATAAAGTAAAAACATCAATCTGAATGTTGTAATGAACTTTTAGATGGCAAATAAAAACGGAGAATGGACAAAGACGCCGTAGATCTCCTGGCAGTTTTTATGTAACAGGTGTAATCGGTAATCGTTGATTATTTGATAAGAGAATTTGGCCTGGAAGGATGAACAGCAGCCGGAATTAAATAGATTTTTCAACAGTAGCTCAGCGATGGGAAATCCGGCTCTTGCAGATTCTGAAATACTTCAATGGGGGAAGGTTTATTATGTGACCGAAGATTGGTTCGATAACATTATAAGGGACGGTGAGACATGAGGCTTAATCCAAAGCTGGGGTGGGAATTTTCTGGCATTTGCAATTTGTCGTATTCTTTTTAAGTTCAGCTTATCAACGATTCTGATCGTGCTGTACCTGCTTCTGATGGTGCTCGCTTTTCTGGTTCCGGGATATCTGATTGCATTCCTGCTTTCCAGGATTGTGCCGAAGGTATTTGCGGATGAATTGCTGAAAAAACTGCGGAAACAGCTGCGGTTAGGGCTGGTGAACACAGGTGTGGCTTTTACTGTCCCAATTTCCGGAACCAACGGCAGGATGCTGAAGCTGATTGAGCAGATTGAAAAGGAAGAAAACAGAGACAGTGACGACAGCGCAAAAAGGAGTGAAAGGAAAATGGAAGAGAGCACCTACGCACTGATTATGGCGATTGTGGACCGTGGCTATAGTGAAGTCGTTATGGAGGCGGCCAGGCCAAAAGGCGCTACGGGCGGCACCGTGATTAACAGCCGCCGGGTCGGAACCGAGGAGGCGAGGCGCTTCTGGGGAATTTCTGTACAGCCGGAAAGGGAACTGGTTTTGATACTGGCTGACCGCAGCGAAAAGAAGAGTATTATGAAAGCAATCGGTGAAAGCTGCGGGATGCGTTCAGAGGCGCACGGCGTAGTGATGTCGCTGCCGGTGGACAGCGTCGTGGGTCTGGATTAATAGAAAATAAAGTAAGAAAAGCCATAGTAAATTGAGAGAAAACGAAAAACCTGTTGACAAAATGTATTTCATGATGTAAGTTCATTATATGGCAAATAAACCTATTAAATAAGTGGGGAATAAGAAGATGAGTAAAGTATATGACAACATTACGGAATTAATTGGCGGCACACCTCTTTTAAATCTGGGACGTTACGCACAGAAAAATGATCTGAAAGCAACGCTGCTTGCAAAATTGGAGTATCTGAACCCGGCAGGAAGTGTGAAGGATCGAATCGCAAAGTCGATGATTGAGGATGCGGAAGAAAAAGGACTGCTTCGGGAAGGAAGCACGATTATCGAGCCAACCTCCGGGAATACCGGGATAGGCCTGGCTGCGATAGCAGCGGCAAAAGGATACCGGGTGATTCTTACAATGCCGGAGACCATGAGCGTTGAGCGCAGAAATATTTTAAAAGCATACGGTGCGGAAGTTGTGCTGACCGATGGTCAGAAAGGGATGAAAGGAGCGATCGCTAAGGCAGAACAGCTCGCCGGAGAGATTGAAGGAAGTTTCATACCGGGGCAGTTTGAGAATCCGGCGAATCCGGCAGAACATCGCAGATCAACAGGTCCTGAGATCTGGAAGGATACGGATGGACAGATTGATATCTTCGTCGCAGGTGTTGGCACTGGGGGGACGATTACCGGTACAGGTGAATATTTAAAAGCACAGAATCCGGCAATACAGCTTATAGCAGTAGAACCGGCATCATCGCCAGTGCTTTCAGAAGGCAGAGCGGGCGCACACAAAATTCAGGGGATTGGTGCCGGGTTTGTACCCGACACGCTGAATACAGAGATTTATGATGAAGTGTTTCCGGTTGAAAATCCGGATGCATTTGCGGCGGCGAAGGCTTTGGGAAAGACAGAGGGCATTCTGACCGGGATTTCTTCTGGGGCAGCCCTGCATGCGGCTACGCAGATCGCAAAACGCAGTGAAAATGAAGGAAAGACGATCGTGGTGCTCCTTCCGGACAGTGGTGACCGCTATTATTCGACGCCTTTATATACAGAGGAGTAGAACCTGCAGCAATTCGTAGTATCAGGACTCTTTTGCCGCTCGAATCCAGGTATGCGGTAAGAGGCGTGAATATTTTAAGAAAAGAATAACCCCAAAATGGATACACAGAAAAAGGAGGCGAAATCGCCTCCTTTTTTTGTGAATGCGCATATCTTATGCGCTGATCGCGTTCCCTGTATATAACTGGTAATAACGTCCTTTCTCTTCGATCAGCTGGTCATGCGTGCCACGTTCAATGATGCGGCCCTGTTCCAGTACCATAATGCAGTCAGAGTTCTGCACTGTGGAGAGGCGGTGAGCGATGACGAAGGTGGTACGGCCTGCCATCAGGTGATCCATACCTTCCTGGACGATACGCTCAGTACGGGTATCGATGGAGCTTGTCGCCTCGTCAAGGATCAGTACCGGCGGGTCTGCAATAGCCGCACGGGCGATCGCAAGCAGCTGCCGCTGCCCCTGGCTTAAGTTCGAGCCGTCGCCGGTGAGCATGGTGTCATAGCCCTGCGGCAGCCGGCGGATGAAGCCGTCCGCATTTGCCAGTTTTGCTGCTGCCACGATCTCTTCATCGGTCGCGTCCAGCTTGCCGAAGCGGATATTTTCTTTCACTGTGCTGGTGAACAGGTGCGTATCCTGCAGCACGATGCCGAGCGAGCGGCGCAGGTCGGCTTTTTTAATCTTATTGATGTTGATGCCGTCGTAGCGGATCTTGCCGTCCTGGATATCATAGAAGCGATTGATCAGGTTGGTGATCGTCGTCTTGCCGGCGCCGGTGGAGCCGACGAAGGCGATCTTCTGTCCGGGCGTCGCATAAAGCTTGATGTCATGGAGAACGATCTTGTCATCCGTGTAGCCGAAGTCTACGCCGTCAAAGACCACGTCGCCTTTCAGCTCCTTGTAGTCTACGGAACCGTCCGCCTGATGCGTATGCTTCCACGCCCAGCGTCCGGTGCGCGTATCGGATTCCGTCAAGACGCCATTTACTTCTTTTGCGTGAACCAGCGTCACATAGCCGTTGTCTGTCTCGGGTTCTTCATCCATGAGACGGAAGATACGATCTGCACCGGCCATCGCCATGATGATGGAGTTGAACTGCTGGCTGACCTGGTTGATCGGCATACTGAAGCTCTTATTGAATGTCAGGAAGCTGGCAAGGCCGCCAAGAGTGAATCCGCCGACGCCGTTCAGTGCGAGAATACCGCCGACGATGGCGCAGACAACATAGCTGACGTTACCCAGCTGGGCATTGATCGGACCTAAGAAGCTTGAGTAGGTCTGCGCATTGTCCGCGCTGACGTAGAGCATATTGTTCAGTTCCGTAAAGTCTTTGACACATTCATCCTCGTGGCAGAAGACCTTGACCACCTTCTGACCTTTCATCATTTCTTCGATGTAGCCGTTGACTTTACCAAGGTTGGTCTGCTGTTCACGGAAATATTTCCCGCTTAAGGAGGTGACTTTTCTCGTAAAGAAAAGCATGACACAGACCATGATCAGCGTTACGCCGGTCAGCGGGATACTTAAGATCAGCATGCTGATAAAGACACTGACAATGGTGAAAGCGGAATTGATGATCTGCGGGATGCTCTGGCTGATCATCTGGCGCAAGGTATCGATATCGTTCGTGTAAACGGACATGATGTCGCCGTGCTTGTGTGTGTCGAAATACCGGATCGGCAGCGTCTCCATGTGGGAGAAAAGATCGTCTCTTAAATGTTTCAGCGTGCCCTGTGACACCGTTACCATGATGCGGTTATACATATAGGTCGACACGACGCCGAGCGCGTAAAAACAGGCTACCCGACCGATGGCGCGGGCGAGAGGACCGAAGTCCGGATTGTCCGTCAGCAGAAACGGTGTGATATAATCATCAATCAGGTTTTTGGTAAAAAGTGTTCCCTGTACATTGGCCAGCACACTACAGCAGATCAGTATGAAGACGATAATACAGTGAAATTTATAATCGCGGAAAATGTATCCCATCAGCCGGACAAGCAGCTTTCCGGGATTCTGTACCTGCGGTTTTGCTCCGCGGGGTGGCCTTTGTCCTGGTCCTGGCATAATCAGTCACCTGCCTTTTCATCAAAATCACCGCCGCCGTTCGTCTGAGACTCGTATACCTCGCGGTAAATCTCACTCGAAGCAAGCAGCTCTTCGTGGGTTCCAAAAGCACTGATCCGTCCCTCATCCATGACGATAATACGGTCTGCGTCCTGCACACTGGAAACACGCTGTGCAATGATCAGCTTCGTCGTATTCGGAATGTCTTCCCGGAACGCGCGGCGGATTCTTGCGTCGGTCGCTGTATCCACGGCACTCGTGCTGTCATCAAGGATTAAGATCTTCGGGTTTTTCAAAAGAGCGCGGGCAATACACAGGCGCTGCTTCTGTCCGCCGGATACGTTCGAACCGCCCTGCTCAATATAGGTGTTGTATCCGTCCGGAAAGGCACGGATGAAATCATCCGCGCAGGCAAGGCGGCAGGCATTCTGGCATTCTTCATCCGTCGCGTCCTTTTTTCCCCAGCGCAGATTGTCATAGATGGTGCCGGAGAAGAGGACATTGTTCTGGAGCACTACAGCCACCTGGTTACGGAGGACATCCATATCATACTTCCGGACATCATTTCCGCCGACCTTCACGGAGCCTTCTGACACATCGTAGAGACGGCTGATCAGGTTGACCAGACTGGTCTTGGAGCTTCCGGTGCCGCCCATGATGCCGATGGTTTCCCCAGCCCGGATATCGAGATTGATATCTGAGAGGACGTATTCTTTCGTGTTCTTATGATAAGAAAAGTTTACATTCTCAAAGCGGATGCTGCCGTCCGGCACTTCCATAATCGGCTGGTCTGGATTCACCAGATCCGGCGTCTCATCAAGAACTTCACAGACACGCTGCACACTCGCCACACTCATGGAGATCATGACGAAAACCATGGAGAGCATCATCAGGCTGGAGAGGATATTCATACAGTAGGTCAGAAGACTCATCAGTTCACCGGTCGTCAGGGAGTCCGCGACGATCATCTTTGCACCGATCCAGCTGATGAGGATGATGCAGCAGTACACGGTAAACTGCATCAGCGGGCTGTTGATGATGACATTATGCTCGGCTTTTACAAATAGCTTATAAATGTTTTCACTGGCCTTATTCAGCTTTTTGGTCTCATAGTCTTCACGTACATAAGCCTTTACTACACGGATCGCAGAGACGTTCTCCTCAATCGAGGCGTTCAGGTCGTCGTATCGCGGGAAAACCTGCTGGAAATATTTCGTGGCATGGATTACCAGAAAAATAAGCGCGGTTCCAAGCAGCAGCGCCGCGACCAGATAGATGGAAGCCAGTCTTGCGTTGATCATAAAGGCCATGACCAGGGCGCAGATGATACTGGCCGGTGCACGCATCAGCATTTTCAGAATCATCTGATAGGCATTCTGGATGTTGGACACATCTGTGGTCAGACGGGTCACCAGCCCGGCGGGGCTGAATTTGTCAATGTTGGCAAAGGAAAAGGTCTGAATGTGGCCAAACATTTCGGCACGCAGATTTTTCGCAAGACCTGCGGACGCTTTCGCACCGAATCGGCCGCCGAGCATACCGCCGCACAGACCGATCAGCGCACAGACGATCATCAGGCCGCCGGTCCGGTAGATGTGGTTGATATCGCCTGCGTTTACGCCATCGTCGATGATCGAGGCCATCAGAAATGGGATCATCGTCTCCATGATCACCTCCAGCAGCATAAAGAGCGGGGTGACGATCGAGGCATTCCGGTATTCCTTTACCTGCTTCGCAATCGTACGAATCATTGGAGTACTCCTTTCATTATTATATAATGTTTTGTTTTCTGCGGAAACAGGAGGCTGGCTTCGCGCAAAAAACCGTATACACACAAAGATACCGTCATGCTGATATTACTCGCAGACGGAATCTTTTTTCGCAATTATCATAGACAAAATGGGAAACGATGTCAAGTAAAAAAACATGAACTGGGGGAGATAAAACCAATATTTCGTACCAGATTAAAAAGCGAAAACAGGGATTGATTTTTTATAGGGAATAAGTATAATGAAACTATTCTACAATAATAAGAAAATACAGAGGAAAAGCCATGCAGTCATTATCGCAAAACCGCGCGCCTATTTATGAGGCTTTGGAGCGCTTAAAAAGGAGACGGGTGGTCCCGTTTGATGTCCCCGGGCACAAGAGGGGCCGGGGAAACCAGGAGCTTGTAGATTTTCTGGGAGAAAAATGTGTCGGTATTGATGTGAATTCCATGAAGCCGCTGGACAATCTCTGCCAGCCGGTTTCTGTTATTAAGGAAGCGGAACAGCTGGCGGCGGAGGCCTTTGGCGCGTCGCATGCGTTTTTTATGGTCGGTGGCACGACTTCGGCAGTACAGAGCATGGTGCTTTCTGTCTGCCATGCCGGTGACAAGATCATCCTGCCACGCAATGTCCATAAGAGCGTGATCAATGCCCTGGTGCTCTGCGGCGCGATTCCGGTCTACGTGAACCCGGAGGTCGAGCCGAAGCTGGGTATCTCTCTGGGTATGAAGGTTTCCGAGGTGGAGCGGGCGATTCTGGATAATCCGGGCGCGGTGGCCGTTCTGGTCAACAATCCGACTTACTACGGGATCTGTTCAGACATCCGTTCGATTGTAGAGCTGGCACACAGATACGAGATGATGGTACTCGCGGATGAAGCGCACGGAACGCATTTTTATTTTGGAGAGAATCTTCCGGTCAGCGCGATGGCGGCCGGGGCAGATATGTCTGCCATTTCCATGCACAAATCCGGCGGGAGCCTGACGCAGAGTTCGCTGCTTCTGACAGGGGAGCATGTGAACTGGGAGTATGTTCATCAGGTGATTAACCTCACACAGACGACCAGCGCATCCTACCTGCTGATGTCCAGCCTTGACATTTCCAGGCGGAATCTGGTGCTGCGCGGTAAGGAGGCCTTTGCGAAGGTGGTTGAGATGGCGGAGTATGCCCGCTCTGAGATCAACGACATCGGAGGCTACTATGCTTATGGCAGCGAAATGATCAACGGCGACAGCATTTTCGATTTTGACGTCACCAAGCTTTCAGTATACACGCGTGATATCGGACTTGCCGGTATCGAGGTCTACGACCTGCTGCGCGACGAGTACGACATTCAGATCGAGCTGGGCGACCTGACAAACATCATGGCTTATATTTCCATCGGCGACCGTATTCAGGACATCGAGCGCCTGGTCGGTGCGCTGTTTGACATCAAACGCCGCTATACCAGAAGCTCTGCGAAGATGCTGAATTCTGAGTATATCAACCCGATCGTGATCGAATCCCCGCAGACGGCCTTTTACGCGGAAAAGGATTACCTGCCGATCCGCGCGACCGTGGGGCGCACCTGCGGCGAGTTTGTCATGTGCTATCCGCCTGGGATTCCGATTCTGGCGCCCGGAGAAATGATCACGCAGGAGATTATTGAATATATTTTATACGCAAAGGAAAAAGGCTGTTCCCTGCAGGGTACGGAGGACCCCGAGGTCGAGTATCTGAATGTGCTCAAGGACGAGCGGCAGGTGTGGAAGGATTAAGAGGGGATTATCAAATGGATTTATGGTTTTCTGATTATCACGCAGACCAGATCAAGATGTCAGTGAAAGTGAAAAATCAGTTGTTTGGAGAGCAGACGGAATTTCAGAGAATCGATGTCTTTGACTCTGATGAGCTCGGCCGCTTTTTAAGCTCCGACGGAAAGATTGTTTTCTCCGAAAAAGATGGCTTTATTTACGATGAGATGATCGTCCATGTCCCGATGGCGGTGCATCCGAAAGTGAAAAATGTGCTGGTGCTCGGCGGTGGCGACGGTGGGGTGCTGCGGATGCTGGAGAAATATGACGGGATTGAGTGTATTGACGTAACCGAGCCGGATCAGCGCTTTGTAGAGGTCTGCCGGGAATTTTTCCCGGATACCGCGTCGAGCCTTGATGATCCGCGTGTGCGCTTTTATCATATAGACGGTTTGAAATTTCTGCGCACGAAGCAGGGAGAATACGATCTTATTATCAACGATGCGATTGACCCGCTCGGACACAAGGCCGGGCTGTTCACACGTGAATTTTATGGCAACTGCTACCGTGCGCTTAAGGAGGACGGCATTATGGTTTATCAGCACGGAAGTCCGTTCTACGAGGGAGACGAGGAATCCTGCCGCCTGATGCACAACAAGGCAAGCCACAGCTTTCCCATCAGCCGGGTTTACCAGGCGCACATTCCGACCTGTTCCTCCGGCTACTGGCTTTTTGGCTTTGCCTCCAAAAAATACCACCCGCTGCGCGATTTCGACCGTGCCCGCTGGGAAGCCTACGGTATCGAGACCGACTACTATACTCCGCATCTGCATCAGGGCGCTTTTATGCTGCCCAAGTACGTCGAGGATATGCTGCGCGAGGAAGAAGGACGGAAAGAACGGATGAATCTGTGAATGATTTTTGGATTTTTCATAAGTCTGAGGATTGCCCTGAGTGAAACGCCTGGGGCTTTTTCTTTTGTAAAAAAGTGCTTGACAAACAGAAATTTTTGAATTAGAATAATTCAAACACAGGAGGTGCATATGTCAGAGAACGGGAAGATTATTTTAGATATCGTTTCAAACGCAAATAATCATCCCACGGCGGAGGACATCTATCAGCAGGTTCATGCCGAGGGAAAGAAGATGTCCATGGCTACCGTGTACAACAATCTGAATATGCTCGCGAACGAGGGCCTGATCCGCAGACTGACGGTGGACGGGAAGTCCGAGCATTATGACAACACGATACGTCATGATCATCTGGTGTGCGGCGTATGCGGGAAAATCAGCGATCTTATGCTGGATGATATGTCTGCTCAGCTAGAGCGCGCCTGTGGGATGAAGCTGAAGTCCTATGACCTGAAGCTGATTTATGTATGCGAGCAGTGCAGAAAGGCTGCTGGAAAGTTGTCCGCCCAGTCTGGATGAATGAGGAGATCGGATCAGACAGGAAGATGACTGCGTGTCACACAATAGGAAAATCGGCGGCAATCGGAAAAGGATCCTGGCTGCCGCACAAGCAAAATTGAGGAGGAAATTTTATGAGCAAGTATGCAGGAACACAGACAGAGAAGAACCTTGAAACAGCGTTTGCCGGAGAGTCCCAGGCAAGAAATAAATATACCTATTTTGCTTCCGTAGCAAAGAAAGAGGGATATGAGCAGATTGCGGCGCTTTTCGAGAAGACCGCAAACAATGAGAAAGAGCACGCAAAGATGTGGTTCAAGGAGCTCGAGGGAATCGGTGATACACCGGCGAACCTTCTGGCGGCGGCTGAGGGTGAGAACTACGAGTGGACCGATATGTACGACGGCTTTGCGAAGACCGCTGAGGAAGAGGGCTTCAAGGCACTCGCAGCGAAGTTCCGCCTGGTGGCAGAGATCGAGAGACATCACGAAGAGCGTTATCGTGCTCTGCTGAAGAATGTAGAGACCGCAGAGGTATTTGAGAAGAGCGAAGTAAAGGTATGGGAGTGCCGCAACTGTGGTCACATCGTAGTGGGCACCAAGGCTCCGGCGGTATGTCCGGCCTGCAATCACCCGCAGAGCTACTTTGAAGTACACGCAGAGAATTATTAATTCGGTTGCAGGCATATTATGTACATGGAGCTGTGAAGGCCGGGCATGATGTTTGGCAGATGTGCAGGGGATTTGGCCGGTCTGCCTGATACGGGAGCATGGTTTTATGTAAAACGACAGGATAAAGCCGCAGTTTCTGAGTATTTCAGAGATTGCGGCTTTTTCAGTTTTTTCTCTTGAAAAACAGCAGGGCGTCCATTATAATGAAAAACGAACAAATGTTTGGCACATGCGGAGGGCTGACGGATGAAATACAGAAAGAAACTGTTTTTGCACCTGCTTCTGGCATTTATGCTGTTTTTTTTCAGGGTGGACACGGATAACTGGCAAGGCATACGGCCAGTCGGGGCGGCAGCCTCAGAGCAGAGCGATTGTGTTTCTGCCTCGTCAGAGGATCTTGCTTCCGCAGACGGGGATTCTGGTTCGGATATGATTTCTTCCGACACAGACCAGATTCTTGCAGACATCCCGGCTTATTCCGGTTCGCCCTATGCAGAGGTGAAAGGAAACGTTCCGGATTTTTCGGATTTGGATATAAGCACAGAGTCATTTGAGCGCTACAGCGAGCTGGATTCGCTGGGGCGCTGTGGTGTGGCTCTGGCAAATCTGGGTGCGGACCTGATGCCGACCCAGGAGCGCGGCGATATCAGTTCCATCCACCCGACCGGCTGGCATTCGGTACAATATGAGGGAATTGACGGCGAATCTCTTTATAATCGCTGCCATCTGATTGCCTACAAGCTGACTGCGGAGAATGCAAATGAGCAGAACCTGATCACGGGGACGCGCTATCTGAATACAGAGGGAATGCTGCCTTTTGAGGATCTTGTGGCGGAGTATATTTACGAGACAGGGAACCATGTGCTTTACCGTGTGACACCGATATTTGAAGGAGAGAATCTGGTCGCTTCCGGAGTACAGATGGAGGCGATGTCTGTAGAGGATGAAGGCGCAGGTGTTCTGTTCAATGTTTATTGTTATAATGTGCAGCCGGGGATCGGGATTGATTATGCAACCGGGGAGAGCTGGATTGAGGACGATGCTTCCGCATCTGCGCGTGCGGCCGATGATACAGAGGAAACGACCTATATTTTAAACACAAACACGATGAAGTTTCACGATCCGGCCTGCACCAGCGTAGAAGATATGAGCGGGAAAAACAAACTGGAATATACCGGAGACCGGGAGACTGTTATCGCTATGGGATACGCACCGTGCCAGAGATGCAATCCTTAGAAAAGGAAGAGGAGCGAAGAAGATTTTTTGATTTTTTTTGATTTTTAAGATATTTGCCGGGTTTTCATGCGCAGATTCGAGTAGTATAATGAGATCGGTTGAAAAGGCAAAGGCCGAATTTATAGCATCCCTGCTTATAAGAGGATGATGTAACTCATATTAGCGCTGAAAAGAAGAAAGGATGTTGCCTTTATGATGATGTATATTGCAATGCTCGTGGTTGGGCTGGTGTATCTCGTTCTGATGATTCTCACGCGGCTGCGTGGTCCGAGCTGGCAGGCTGCCGTTCTTAAGTCTTTCACCAGTTTCTTTTTTCTGACGACACTGGGAGTAGCGGCGCTGACGGAAGGGAGACATTTTCAGTTCGCGCTATTTGTCGGCGGCGGGCTGCTGCTGGGTTTGCTGGGGGATATCTGGCTGGAACTGAAAGGCTTATATCCGGAAGATGCCGACGCATGGACGATGATGGGATTTCTTGTGTTTCTTGTCGGGCATTTTTTCTATCTCGCGGCGGTAACATCTGTTGTGGGCTTCCAGACAGAAGCTTTTGTGGCAGGCATGATCGGTGCACTTGCCGCGCTCGCGTTCATATACATCGGAGAGAAGCCGATGCATCTTCAATATGGTAAATATAAGGCAATATCTGCTGTATATGGCGCAATTTTGTTTTTTATGGCAGTATATACAGTAGCCTGTGCGATTTTTTTGCGTAATCTGGGTTTACTGATTATGGGGATTGGAGGCGTGTTTTTTCTTTTGTCAGATCTGGTACTTTCTGTTATTTATTTTGGAGAAGGAAAAGACAGGCCAGTGGCTCTTGCGGTCAATTATGTGCTTTACTATATCGGCCAGTATCTGATCGCTTCGGCTGTTTTGTGGATTGGATGAGGAAGAAAATGAATCACTATATGAAAACAAACTATCACACACATACTACCCGCTGCAAGCATGCAGTGGGTACGGAACGAGAGTATATTGAAGCAGCGATATCCATGGGAATGGAGGTTCTTGGTTTTGCAGACCATGTTCCCTGCCCGTTTACGGACGGTTATGTCTCAACGATCCGTATGGATATGGAGCAGGCGGACGAATATGTGCATTCGATCCGCTCGCTGGCGCGTGAATATGAGGGGACAATCCGCCTGCTGGTGGGTTTTGAAGCAGAGTATACGCCGGAATTTTTCGATGCACAGATGGAGATGCTGCATCGTGTAAACGGGGACTATCTGATCATGGGACAGCATTTCCTGGGACGTGAATCAGACGGAACCTATACCGGCGCACCGACAAAAAACGATGACTTTCTGAAAGGATATGTCGATACGGTTATCGCCGGGATGGAGACCGGAGCGTTTCTCTATCTGGCTCATCCGGATCTGATCAATTATGAGGGGACAGACGGTGTGTACGAGCAGGAAATGACACGCCTCTGCGAGGCTTTGTACGATCTTCGTATTCCGCTGGAAATAAACCTTCAGGGACTTTTGCAGCACCGCCATTATCCCGCAGAGCGCTTCTGGCAGATCGCGGGTCGGATAGGGAATCGGGTTGTGCTGGGTGTTGACGCGCACAATCCATCGCAGATTTGCGAACAGGGGGTCTACGAGCGTGCTATGCGAATGGCGGAAAAATACGCACTGAAGATAGAGGAAATAGATCCTGGCAGTATATGCGGCTATTAACAAGCCAAAAGAGTTCAGGAAAAACAGGCGCCGGCTCTGGAATCGTTGCGGGCGCTGCTCATGCTAAACGGGCAAAACCCGGGGGGACTTATGCAGATACGGCTGGATAAATTTCTGGCGGATGCCGGGATTGGGACGAGAAGTGAAGTAAAGAATCTCATAAAAAGAAAAGCGGTCACGATCAACGGAGTCTGTGTTGCCAAACCGGAGAGAAAGATTACTCCGGATGCAGATGAGATTGCTGTAAATGGGACCACTGTGGCGGCGCGCGGTTTCGTAACCTATATGCTGCATAAGCCGGCCGGCTATGTCTGCGCGGTAAAGGATGACCGTTTCCCAACGGTGATGGAGCTTGTGCCGCAAAACAGGGACCTGTTCCCGGTGGGCAGACTGGACAAGGACACGGAAGGGCTGCTTCTGATTACCAATGATGGGGGAATGGCGCACCGTATGCTTTCCCCGCGCAGGCACGTGGACAAAACGTATCTGGCCGTACTCGACCGCCCTGCCGAAAAGGCGTATATTGATTCCTTTTCTGTGGGGGTGGAGATCGGTGATGATACGCCGACACTTCCGGCCAGGCTTGTGATTTGTGACGGTGGGAGTCCGGAGCTTGCCTATTTGCCGGAGAAATACTGTGCATGTGCGGATGCGGGGCGAGTGGCTCTGTTAACGATCCAGGAGGGACGCTACCATCAAGTTAAGCGGATGTTTCACGCAGTGGGAAGTGAAGTGATTTATTTAAAACGGCTGACATTCGGAACGCTGGTGCTGCCGATGTCTTTGAAAAAAGGGGAAGCCATTCGCGTTGAAGCTTTGTAGATGGCGTAGTATATCTGGTAACAGTTCAGAACAGCATCGAAAAGAAAAGACAGGTGCTGAGCGCCAGTGGCGCTCGTTCAGCACCGACCGGAGCGAAGCGGAGATGTGCAGATTTATCTGCGAAAGGCTGTTCTGAATAGTTACGAAAGATCAAAATATGGTATGGAAAGGGAAAGATCGATGGTTCGAATTGCAATCTGCGATGACAGCAGCGCAGATGCGAAATTTGTCGAAAACCAGGTGAAAGCCTGGGCTGCGGCGCGGCAGGCCAAGATATATACGCAGGTCTTTTCTTCGGCAGAAAGCTTTTTGTTTCAGTATGCGGAAGACAAAAGGTGGGATATTCTTATTCTGGACATTGAGATGGGCCAGATGGACGGAGTGACGATGGCTAAGACCATCCGCAAAGAGAATGAGGCGCTGCAGATTGTTTTTGTCACGGGCTATTCGGACTACATTGCCGAGGGCTACGAGGTTGCGGCACTGCATTATCTGATAAAGCCTGTAAAGGTTGAGAAGCTGTTTTCTGTGCTGGATCGGGCGCTGGAAAAACGGAAGCAGAATGAAAGATGTCTCAACCTGGAGATGGGAGGAGAGATGGTACGTATCCCGCTTTATGAGATTCGCTATCTGGATGTGCGGCTGAATTATGTGACGATTCATGCAGGGAAAGAATATACGGTTAAGCGACCGTTGGGCGAATTTGAAAAGGAACTCGACCGGCGGTTTGTGCGGGCAGGGCGAAGTCTGCTCCTGAATCTGGAATGTATCCGGCGTGTCACCAGAAAAGAGGTGACATTGTCGGACGGAACGGTTCTCCCTTTGCCGAGAGGGGCTTATGAGCCGCTCAATCGCGCGATCATACAGTTTACATAGAAATGGAAGGAATTACCATGTCTTTTTTATCAAAGCAGATCGATAAGCGGATCGCGGCTTATCAGCGGGAGTTGATCGAGACCCATTACCGGGAGGTTGACAATATGTATCGCCAGATGCGCGGATGGCGGCATGATTACCGGAATCACATTCAGACAATGAAGGTGCTGGCGTCTAATGGAGATATGGAGGGAATCAAAGCCTATCTGGATGAGCTGGATACGGATTTAAATACCGTGGATACGGTGGTGAAGGCGGGGAATTCCATGGCCGACGCCATCTTAAACAGCAAGATTTCGCTGGCCCGGTCCCGGGCGATTACGGTTCACTGTGACGCGCACATTCCGGTGAAGCTTCGTATGTCAGAGATTGATTTGTGCTGCATCATTGGCAATCTCTTTGATAACGCAATCGAGGCCAGCCTGGCATTGCCGGAGGAGGAACGGCTCATCCGGGTCTATATGGATATGAAGGGAACGCAGTTCTACATTTCTTTTACAAATTTTACGGCAGGGAAAAAGCTGGAAAAGATCAACGGAAGATTTCGGACGAATAAAGGAGACGGTCACGGATTTGGGCTGGTTCGCATCGATAACATCGTAGAACGCCTGGACGGCTACCTGAGCCGCAACAGCGAGGACGGAGCTTTTACCACGGAAATCCTGATTCCGCAGACGTGAGGCTTTACAGGTACTGACAGGATTTGAGCGGCAAAAAGTCATGATGCTGCGGATGATCACCATTTATCCCCCGATTTTAACGATTCATCCCCGAACTGTGCCGGGGATGATTTTTTGTGCTATGATGTCCGTAGCCATAAAAAACGTATCGTGTAAGGAGATGGATGGAGTATGGAAGCAAAAACAAAACCAGGATACGGCGTCGTGCAGAATGTCGGATGGATGACAGGGATCGCCTGGAGGGTGCGGCGGCGCGTTCTTCTGATCTGCGTCCTCACGGCTTTGATGGAGATTCTGTATAACGCGGCACAGCTCTACATCGCGCCGGAAATATTGAAGGCTGTGGAGACACACGTTCCACTGGGAAGCCTTCTTACCACCATTTTGTTTTTTACAGCGGCGCTGTTTGTGACGCAGGGAGTGAAGGGCTATCTGGATAGCTATGCCATGTATCCCCGCATCGACGTTCGCACCGAAATCATAGGCATGCTGGCTGACAAGTGTAACACCACTTCGTTTTCCAATACACTGGATGCCGATTTTGTCCGGCTGCGGGAAAAGGCATCCAGTGCTACAGATAGCAATCTGGAAGCAACGGAGTATATCTGGCAGGGGCTGACGAATCTTCTGCAGCATATCGGCGGCTTTCTGGTCTGCCTGTCGATTCTCTCCGGTCTGCATCCCGCGCTGACGGTGGTGGTGCTCGCCACCTGCCTGATCGGCTTTCTGGCATCCCGTTATGCGAGTGACTGGGAATTCGAACACCGGAAGGAAGAGTCCACGTACTACGCAAAGAAACGCTATATCCGCGACAAATCTCAGTCCGTAATTCTCGCAAAAGATATCCGCATTTTTGGCCTGCAGGACTGGCTGAATGACCTGCTGGATGAGGTGCACAACGCTTATCTGGACTGGCGTCTGGGGGTGGAGAAAAAACGTCTGGCGGCGAGTATGACGGAAGCCGCGATGACTGTGGCACGCAATGGCGTTGCCTACCTGTATCTGATCCACCTGGCTTTGAGCGAAGGGATATCTGTCTCTTCCTTTGTTCTGTATTTTGGAGCGGTGACCACATTTTCCTCCTGGGTGATGGGCATTTTAAATGATATGGCACGGATGCATAAGGACAGCCTCGACATCAGCTCTGTGCGGGAGTTTCTCGAATATCCGGAGCCGTTTTGCTTTGAGGAGGGTGAGCCGGTGGCATTTCCACGTGCGGATGCCTGGGAATTGAAGCTGGAGCATGTCTCTTATCGCTATCCGGGCGCAGAAAAAGATACGCTGCACGACATCAGTCTTGTGATTCATCCCGGTGAAAAGCTGGCGATCGTCGGCCTGAATGGCGCAGGCAAAACCACGCTGGTACGCCTGCTGTGCGGTCTCTTTGATCCGACCGAAGGCCGGGTACTGCTGAACGGAGCGGATATCCGCACCTTCAACCGCAGCGCATACTACGGGCAGATCAGCGCCGTTTTCCAGGAATATTCGCTTCTGGACGTCACTGTTGCGGAAAATGTCGCGATGACGACGGAAAATATCGACTTGGATCGGGTCTGGGATTCTCTGGAAAAAGCGGGGCTGAAAAAAACAATTCAGGAATTGCCCCAAGGGCTGGATACGCACACCGGCAGAGATGTCTTTCTGGATGGCGTGCTGTTTTCCGGCGGCCAGACGCAGCGGCTGATGCTTGCGAGAGCGCTCTATAAGGACGCGCCCCTGCTGATGCTCGATGAGCCGACTGCCGCTCTCGACCCCATCGCGGAAAATGATATTTACCAGAAATACAACGATATGACCAGAGAGAAGACTTCGGTGTTTATCTCACATCGCCTGGCCTCCACCCGCTTCTGCGACCGGATTCTGTTCCTGGCGGACGGGCGGATCGCGGAAGAGGGTACCCATGAAAGCCTGCTGGCGCTTGGCGGGGAATACGCAAAGCTTTTTGAAGTTCAGAGTCGATATTATGCGAAGAAAAGCACTTCGCATAATACTCCAGAATCCAGCTGTGCTTCGCACATCTGCCGCTGCCTTGCAGCTTCTGATTCTGTCGTTGACTTACCGGATCTGCGTACGCAAGCGTCCGCAGCTTCCGATAAGTCATACTACCAGGAAGGGAGGGAGTTCTGATGAAGGGAGATTTCACACGCACCATCGTCGCGCATCAACGCGGAGCGAAGGAATTGTATACGGTCAGTCACCGGCTGTTTCCGGTCATTGCCCTGGGAGCGGTCGTTTCCGCGCTGTTTCCATACGTGTCGGTATTCTTTTCGGCGAGAATTCTCTCCGAACTCGCCGGCGCCCGCCGGGCAGATGTTCTCTGGCAATGGGTGGTCGGTGGCGTGGCTGTCACCGGGCTTTTCTCACTTGCAAACGCATTCTTAGAGCAGCGCAAGGAAACCCTGATTGACGATGTGTGGGGGCGCAAGGAAATCCTTTACTGCCGCAAGATGTTCTCTATGGATTACGCGGACATTGACCGCCAGGAAATCCATGATCTGCGGGCGCAGATTTCCCAGATCGAAAACTGGGCCGGCTGGGGCTTCGGGCGCATCCCTCACGTTTTTGAGAAAACCATCAGCAGCATTGCAGGTATTCTCGGCGGTATTGCGCTGACGGTAAATCTCTTTACGTCCCCTGTACCGGAGGATGCCGGCGCGCTGACCATCCTGAACAATCCTTTGTTTTTGCTATTGTTTGCAGCCGTATTGATCAGCATCAGTTTTCTGGCGGGAAAATTTTATGTGAAATCGGAAAACTATCTGAACGGTCTTTCCGAGGAGGCCACCTTCGGAAACCGTCTGTTTTCTTACTTTGGCTATCTCGGATTTAAAAAGGAGCGGAGCGCGGACATCCGGATCTACGACCAGCAGAAAATCATCCGCGCCTACGAGAAGAGGGAAAGCCCCTTTGGCGCCAACGGCTCGTTTGGAAAGCTGGCCAAAGGCCCGATGGGCGTCTACGCCGGACTTGGCGCGGGTATCTCGGTGCTGATTACCGGCTTTGTGTACGCCTTTACCTGTCTCAAGGCCTGGGGCGGCGCGTTTGATGTGGGCAGCGTTACGCAATACGTGGGCGCGGCGACCGCCATGGGCGGCAACATTTACGCGCTTTTGCAGGTGTACGGTGAAATGAAAACCAATACCGGGTACATGGAGCGGATATTTACTTACCTGGACCTTCCCAATGCCATGTACCAGGGAAGCCTGACCACAGAAAAACGTTCAGACCGGCAGTATGAGGTCGAATTCCGCGACGTCTCTTTCCGATACCCGGCAAGCGAAAGCTGGGCGCTGCGGCACGTTTCCATGAAGTTTCAGATCGGCAGACGGCTGGCCATCGTGGGGGAGAATGGCAGCGGCAAGTCCACCTTCATCAAGCTGCTCTGCCGCCTTTATGACCCGCAGGAGGGGCAGATTCTCCTGAACGGCATCGACATCCGCAAATACAACTATCGGGACTACATGGACATCTTTTCTGTTGTATTCCAGGACTTTCAGCTGCTCTCCCAGCCGCTGGGAAACAACGTCGCGGGCAGTATGACCTATGATGAGGCAAAGGTACGAAAAGCCCTGACCGACGCGGGCTTTGACGACCGTCTGAAAACCCTGCCGGACGGGCTGAAGACTCAGCTCTACAAGGACTTCACCGAGGACGGGATCGAGGTTTCCGGCGGTGAAGCGCAGAAAATCGCCATCGCGCGGGCACTCTATAAGGACGCGCCCTTCATCATTCTTGATGAGCCGACTGCCGCTCTCGACCCCATCGCGGAAGCGGAAATTTATTCGAAATTCAACGATATCTCCGGCGACAAGACGGCAATCTATATCAGTCACCGGCTTTCCTCCTGCAAATTCTGCGATGAAATTGCTGTCTTTCACGAAGGCGCCATCGTCCAGCAGGGGACGCACGAAGAACTGCTGGCGAAGGCATCCGGCAAATATTACGAACTCTGGCATGCGCAGGCACAATATTACCTGGAAGAAACAGATGCCTGACCACGCAGCAGGTGCATGGTCGGGTTGTGACCAGTAACTGACCAGTATCAATACGGTCATTCATGTAAGTAAAAATTGACAGATTACGTCTCCTTGTGCTATCTTGTGAACATAAGGAGACGAAGCTTTATGCCGAAAAAATCGGTCGTGAGCTTGCCGGAGACCCGGCGCTATCTGGAGGAACCGGGAAGGAAACTGCAGGATTTGGGACTGACGACGCCGAAGAAGAGATGAGAACAGAGTTGTAGTGAAAAGACACTGACGAGGAGAATGTAAATATGAAGATTTATGACATGAAAGTCAATCATCTGACGAATCCGCTTGGATTTCGCATGACGCGCACAGTTTTTTCGTGGAAGGTGGCTGAGACAATTGGAAAAAATCAGACAGAGGCCAGAGTACAGGTGGCAACGGATGAACAAATGTGCGAGATCGTATTTGATTCCGGATTTGATAAAGAAGCAGATAGTCTTGGCTATCGCGCGGATTTTGAACTGGAACCCTGCACACGTTATTACTGGACAGTGACGGTGCGGACGGACGCGGAAGAAGAAGCAACCGGTGAGACGCAGTGGTTTGAGACAGCGAAGCGGGAAGAACCGTGGATTGGGAAATGGATTACCTGTAATAATGAAATAAAACGCCATCCGATTTTTGAAAAAGAAATTTGTCCGGCGAAGCCGGTCAGACAGGCGCGGTTCTATATCTGTGGCCTGGGGCTGTATGAGGCTTTTTTTGACGGGGTGCGTATCGGAGACGAATATCTTACACCGTACAGCAATGATTATAAAGAATGGATACAATATCAGACGTTCGACGTGACGGAGCAGCTGAAAAATGCCGCTGATCTGTCAAAGCTCTCCATCTGGCTTGGCAATGGCTGGTACAAGGCCAGATTCGGCTTTGCCGCGAAGGAGGACATCGGTTTTTACGGCAATGAGTGGAAGCTGATCGCGGAGCTGCGTCTGACCTATGCGGACGGCAGCACAGAGACGATTGGCACGGATGAGAGCTGGACGGTGCGCCGCAGCAACATTACGTTTTCGAATCTGTATGATGGAGAGCATGTGGACGATACCCTGCCGGAGCTGCCAATGGAACAGGCACAGTTTTGTGAGGCACCGGAGGGCGCTTTGACAGAGCGGATGAGTCTGCCTGTCACCATTCATGAGGAATTTGAGCCGGTGGAATTGATTCACACACCCGCGGGCGAAAACGTCTTTGACATGGGACAGGAGTTTACGGGGATCTTTGCCCTGCGTGTGCATGAGCCGGCCGGAACGGTGATTCATATTCAAACAGGAGAAATCCTGCAGAGAGAACCTACGCAGACAGAAACAACCCGTCCGGCGGTATTGGCATCTGCGCAGCCGGAAGCAACGCGTCCGGAGGCTTGTGCATCGGCTCGGACAGACTCCTTTGAGGTTCCCTGCGCCGGACATGCCGACGGAAATTTCTACAACGCAAACCTGCGTTCCGCAAAATCAGAGTATTATTACGTTTCGGATGGAACGGAGAAAACGATTGTTCCGCATTTTACCTTTTTCGGCTACCGCTATGTCAAGGTGGAAGGCGTGACAAACCTGAGAAAGGAAGATTTCAAAGGTCTTGCGCTGTACAGCGACCTGAAATTTACAGGTCAGATGGAGACCGGGCATGCGCTGGTCAATCGTTTTATCCAAAATGTCCAGTGGGGACAGAAGAGCAATTTTGTGGATGTGCCGACCGACTGTCCGCAGCGGGATGAGCGGATGGGATGGACCGGAGACGCGCAGGTGTTTTCTCAGACGGCTACCTATCTGTCGGACACATACGCTTTTTACGCAAAATATCTTTATGATATGGCGAAAGAGCAGAGCGCACTGGATGGAAAAGTGCCGGATGTGGTTCCTTCCTGCGGAGTAGAAAGCACGGCCTGCGTCTGGGGAGATGCGTCCTGCATCATTCCATGGAATCTGTACCTGTTTTATGGAGATAAAAGTATCCTGGAAGACCAGTTTGAGAGCATGAAAAGCTGGGTGGACTATATTCGCAGAGTGGATGGGGCGGCTCCTGATGGAAGTGCCCCCTCGCCTTCGCTCGGCGGCAGGTCGGAGCCGCAAATGGAATCGCTCTACACTCCGTTCCGGTCGGCGCTAAACGAACGTCCACTGGACGTTCAGCGCCGCGATAAAGCGGCTCCTCATGGCTGGCGGTATGTGTTCCATTATGGGGACTGGCTGGCACTGGACAATCCGGTTGGCGGCGCGGAGCAGGTGCTGGGAGGTACGGATGAGGAATTCATTGCGAACCTGTATTATGCGGTCAGCGCCGGCTTGGTGGCCAATGCTGCGCATGTGCTTGGGAAAGAAGCGGAGGAAGCGGAATATCGTGCGCTTTCTGACGAACAGTTTGCTGTGGTAAAGAACGAATATTACAGCGCGACCGGCAGATGCTGTATCAAGACACAGACCGCGCTGATTCTGACGCTGAAATATCACCTGTCTGAGAATGTGGAGCTGACCAGAAAGCAGTTGCAAAAGCTGTTTGAACTCAGTGGTGGCAAGCTGCGGACCGGCTTTGTCGGTACTCCGCTATTAAATAATGTGTTGACCGAGAACGGATTTGAGGAGCTGGCTTATGAGCTGCTGCTGAACGAGGACTATCCGGGCTGGCTCCATGAGGTGAAGCTTGGCGCGACGACCGTCTGGGAGCGCTGGAACAGCCTGCTCGATGACGGAACGATCTCCGGCATCAGTATGAACAGCATGAATCACTACGCGTATGGCTCTGTTCTGGAGTGGATGTTCCGTCATGTGGCGGGTATCAACACCGTAGATGAGGCGCCCGGTCTCCGAAAAGTGGCCTTTATGCCGCTCTTGAACTGGAATTTGCGGAAAGTGTCCGTGTTCTATGACTCCCCGGCCGGACGGTACAAAAGCAGCTGGGAGATGAATGATTCCTCTCATGTAACGCTGTCTGTGACGGTTCCATTTGGATGCAGTGCTACTCTGCGGCTGCCGCTGGCGAAGCCGGAGACTTATGAGGATCAGGGAAATCCGATGTTTGCCTGCGTGAAAGAGGGAATCTGCTATCTGGAGCCGGGAACCTATACGGTCAGTTATGATCTGGCGGAGACGCTGGCGTAGAAGATTGGGAGAGAAGTTATTATGATCAAAACAGTTGGAATCGTAGGACTGGGCGCCCTGGGTGTACTCTATGGGAGCCTGCTTCTGGAGAAAATGGATTGGGAAGACCTGCTGATCATTGCGGATGAAGACCGCATCCGCCGGTATCAGGCGGAAGGGGTGTACGCGAATGGGAAAAAATGCGAGTTCCGCTATGCGACGCCGGAAGAAGGCCGGCCGCTGGATTTACTGATTTTTACTACGAAGTATATGGCTCTGGCGGAAGCGGCCAGGATGGCGCGGCCCTTTTGCGGGGAGCAGACGATTGTGATGTCGTTTTTAAATGGAGTGTCTTCGGAGCAGATGCTGGAAGAGATTCTGAAACCAAAGCGGCTTTTGTACTCCTGCGTACAGGGGATGGACGCGACCAGAATAGATCATCAGGTCACATACAGCAAAACAGGCTATATCGCCTTTGGCGAAATGGATTCCTACCGAAGCGAAGCGGTTTGTGAGGCGGAGGAGTTTTTTGGACGGACCGGTCTGGCTTATCAGGTGCCGGAGGATATTCGCCATCAGATTTACAGCAAGTGGATGTTGAATGTGGGAGTAAATCAGACCTGTGCGGTCTTCGATGTGGATTATGAGGGCGTGCAGAAGCCTGGAGAGCTTCGGAATATCATGGTGGCTGCGATGGAAGAGGCCAGAAGTGTGGCCGCCGCGGAAGGAATCCTGCTGACAGAAGAAGAGCTGTGGGGCTGGGTGGATGTCATTGATGGCCTCTCTCCGAACGGTCAGCCTTCGATGCGGCAGGATGTTCTGGCAGGGCGGCAGACGGAAGTGGAGCTGTTCGCCGGAACGGTATGTGCTTTGGGGCATAAATATGGCATTTTGGTTCCGCAAAATGAGGAGTTTTACAGAGCACTAAATGCAGAGAAAAGAAGTAAGCTGACCGCAATCTTACGCCTTTGAACGCCAGAGCCCAAAATAACGGTTGTTGTTTATTGCAATTTCGACTATACTGTAGCAAAAAAGAATACAACGATAAAGCTATGCCGCTTTTTGGGATTTAAAATAACAGGAGGTAACTGCATGGAGAAAATAAGAATGCCGGTTGGCATAGATGACTTTGCGGATTTTCACCAGATGGGTTACTGCTATATAGATAAAACCGGGATGATTAAAGAGCTATTGGAAAGTCCGGGGAAGGTAAACCTGTTCACCCGTCCCCGCCGCTTTGGCAAGAGCCTGAGCATCAGCATGCTTAAATATTTTTTTGAGATCGGTACAGATAAGAGTCTGTTTGACGGCCTGGCAATTTCGAAGGAGAAGGATCTCTGTGAAAAATATATGGGCCAGTTTCCGGTGATCGTCATTACACTGAAACAGGTAACCGGAGAGACCATGAGCGAGGCAAGAAAACAGCTGTGGGAGTCGGTCATAGAGTCAGTGGATAGTTTTGACTTCCTGCAGGAGAGTGAAAAACTGAGCAGCAGGGATCTGCTTACTTTGCAGAAGCTTTCTGAAGGGTCGGGAAATCTGGAAGCCTCTCTGAAACAGCTTTCCAGGATTCTCTGCAAACATTACGGCAGAAAAGTGATCATCCTGATCGATGAGTATGATGCCCCGCTGCAGAAAGCTTATGAAAACGGTTATTATGACCGTATGGTAAAGCTGATCCGTCAGTTTTTTGGCTATGCTTTAAAGTCAAACGATTCGCTTTATTTCAGTGTGCTGACGGGAGTTATGCGTGTTTCAAAGGAGAGTATTTTTTCTGACCTGAACAATCCGGATGCCCATTCTATGGTCGACCCACAGTATGGCGAATGGTTTGGTTTTACAGATGAGGAAGTGAGACAGCTCCTGGAAACCTGCGGCTTGCAGGATTACTATGGAATTACAAAGGACTGGTATGACGGATATCGAATAGGGAAAACAGAGAACATTTATTGTCCATGGGATGTGGTTAAGTGGTGTAAAGCACTGCTGACCGACCGGGACGCAGTACCTGAAAACTATTGGGAGAATGTCAGCGAGAACGAATGTATCCGTACCTTTGCACAGATGGCAGACAGTACAACTCGTGATGAGATTGCGCACCTGATTGCCGGCGGGACGGTAAACAGGAAATTGATACAGGAACTGACATATAGAAATATGACAGGTAGCCTTGATAACATCTGGAGCCTGTTATTCATGACCGGATATCTGACACAGCGCGGGCGCAATGAAGACGGAACGTATGAGCTTTGTATCCCCAACCGTGAGATAAACAGTATTTTTAAAACAAAGATAGAAGAATGGTTTAAGAATAAAATCCTGGAGGATACAGATGGCTTAAAATCATTTTACACAGCATTGGATGCGGGAGATGCGGAAGCTCTTGAGGATTGCCTGAATTATCACCTGGGGGAATCCATCAGTTATATAGATGGCGGCACATACGAGGATAAGGAAACATTCTATCATGGCATATTGCTTGGGATGCTGCGCAGCAGAAAAGACTGGGAAGTGCGCTCTAACAGAGAGGCAGGAAGTGGAAGACCAGACATTACTGTATTTAATATTCGGCAAAAGGTTGCGTATATTATTGAGGTGAAGTATTCAAAGAAAGAAGAAGAATTGCCTGCTGATGCACAGGAAGGTCTCGACCAGATTCATCGGATGCATTATGATCAGTACTTCAGTATGCGCTTTCCGAAACGAATCCGACATTTTGGAATCGCTTTTTGGAAAAAGCAGTGTAAAGTTGTAGCTGAATGAGGGTTTACAAGAAGATTGGCGTATTTGCGTTTGGAGGAGACCGGGGACTGATTGCACAAAAGGGTGTGCAGCCGGGGCATGGAAATAGTGTATATAATCCGGAGCATATCTGGAGAAATTCGGCGGAGGTGAATCCATATGCGGTTTTGTCAGTAGAAAGAGTTAGTACGGCGAGAACACATAGTGCACAGGGAAAACAGAGGGAAGCGAAAGCTGCTATTTCTGAAATGAGGTCAAGATAAGGAGGAAATTACAATGATGGAATTGACAGAAGGCGTTTTAAAAAGACGAAGCATTCGTTCATTTACGGAGCAGAAAATCACAGACGAGGAGCTCCACACGATACTGCGGGCGGGGATGACTGGACCAAGCTGCGCAAATACCCGCGACTGGAGCTTTCTTGTGGTACGTGATAAAGATACATTAAATAAGATGGCAGATGCCAATGGAAGACCTGCCCAGCCGCTCCGCCATTGCGATGTGGGAATTCTGATTTTGGGAGATCTGGAGCGGGCATTTCCGCCGGCGAAGGAGTACTGGGTGATAGACGGCGCGATTGCGGGGCAGAATATGATCCTTGCGGCCGAGGGACTCGGCATTGGCTCTGTGTGGCTTGGCACCTGGCCGCAGATGGACCGGGTGGAGAAGCAGAGAGAGCTGTTTTCCCTGCCGGAGACGGTAGTGCCGCATTCGATCATCGCGTTTGGTTATCCGGCGGAGGATAAGGATAGTGAGCACCCGGATTATGAAGAGAGCCAGGTGCATTTTGAGCGGTGGTAAACGCAAGGGTGTATTTAGAAAAGTAAAACGACTTACGTGTTTACCATAAATAATAGTGGGAGAAGCAGAAAGTGTTGTAGAGAGGAGTACTATGCCTGACGAAAAAGAGCAGTCGATAGAAGAACAGAAGGTCGAATTGTTTGAGCGGATCCCGATTCCGCGGGCGGTCATGAAGATGGCAGTTCCTACGGTACTCAGTTCTCTTGTCATGGTGATTTATAACCTGGCGGATACGTATTTTGTGGGCATGCTGAACGATCCTGTTGAAAATGCCGCGGTCACGCTGGCCGCGCCGGTGCTGCTGGCATTTAACGCCATTATTAATCTGTTTGGGGTTGGCGGCTCCAGCCTGATGAGCCGTTATCTTGGGAAAAAAGAGTACGAGTCGGTGCGAAAAAGCTCTGCGATCAGCTTTTACTGTGCTCTCGCTTTTTCTGTTTTATTTTCACTGATGGCCGGCATTTTCCATGCACAGCTGCTGGGAATTCTGGGAACCACCAGTGACACCGAGGCGGCTACCTGGCAGTACCTTCGCTGGACGACCCTTTGCGGCGCGGTTCCGGCGATCCTGAATGTTGTCCTGGCCAACCTGGTGCGCTCGGAGGGAGCTTCTCTTCATGCCAGCATTGGAACCATGAGCGGCTGTCTGCTGAATATTGTGCTGGACCCGATCTTTATCCTGCCCATGGGGTTTGACATGGGGGCAGCCGGTGCGGGACTGGCTACTTTTCTTTCCAACTGTGCGGCCTGTATTTACTTTTTTGTCCTGCTGTGGGTGCGCCGCGGGAAGACGCTGGTGTGTGTGAATCCGCGTGTGTTTGCTTTTGACGCTGAGATTCTCAAAGGAATCTGCGCGGTCGGCGTCCCTGCCGCGATTCAGAATCTGCTGAACGTGACCAGCATGACGGTGCTGAATAACTTCACTGCTTCCTACGGCTCTAATGCGGTCGCCGCGATGGGAATCACACAGAAGATCAATATGATTCCCATGTATATCGCGATGGGCATCTCGCAGGGCATTATGCCGCTGGTCGGTTACAACTATGCCAGCGGAAACCGGGAGCGCATGAAAAAGGCGATTACCTTTACCGCGAAAATCAGTGTGACGTTCATTCTTCTGATGACTGTGATCTATTATGCAGGTTCCGAGGGACTGATTCGTCTGTTTATGAAAAATGAAGAGGTGGTCGCCTATGGCAGCCGCTTCCTTCGGGGAATGTGCCTCGGTCAGGTATTTTTGAGCATTGACTTTCTGGCAGTCGGAGTCTTCCAGGCCTGCGGCATGGGGAGAAAGTCGCTGGTATTTGCTATTTTAAGAAAGGTTGTGCTGGAGATACCGGCATTGTTTTTGCTGAACTGGCTCTGGCCGCTGTACGGGCTTGCCTACGCCCAGCCCTGCGCGGAGCTTGTGCTGGCGATCGCGGCAGTGGTTCTTTTGGGCAGAATCTTCCGGGAGCCGACGCAGGGGAGATGAAAAAGAGAGGCTGTGGTTTATACCACAGCTTTTTTCAGCGGTTAAATCGGATAGTCGGGAAAATCGGTCGGAAAAGGTATAGCTTATTATGAGGAGAACGGATAGATGGGGCGACTTGTGAAAACAATGCGGATGATGAAGGGACTGCCCGGACGGAAGAAAGGGAAAGTGGTCTGCGGCTGGGGAATGGATTCTCTCAGCTTTTTACACTGGTCAGGGAGAATAAGACGCTTCTTTTGGCTTACATGACGGAATGTGAGAAGAAGGGGATCGCTTTTGACGTCGTTCCGGACCTTCTGGATGAGCATATTATGGATGTGATGCGTAAGATGAACTACTCCTCTAAAGAGGAGGTGTATTATCACCAGATCTTTTTCAATGCCGGACTGAAGGCGATACTGAAAGCGTGGCTTTTAAGAGACTGCGTGGAGAGCCTGGAGGATATGAGCCGGATCCTGGCGGAGGAGTATGCGCCAGATAAGGGGAGGCTGTTTATGCCCACATCCGGAGCCTTATAGAAGCCGCTGCGAGACTGTCTGACTTATAAAGGATTGCCCGTTTTGGGGTTGCTTTACGTGTTTTGTTCGGATATATTTTGGAATAGGTTCAGAAGGAGGGAACAGTTTGATGAATACATTATTGCGGTCGGAATGCATCCAGTGCCTGACGGAACAGCAGTTTCGCTCGCTTCCTGAGGATGCGTCAGAAGAGCAGAAGTTAGAGTTTTTACAGAGAATGTATGGGATTTTTTCCGGAGCATCCAGGGAAGTATGTGCTCCGGTGATTGTTCGGGAGATCAACGAACTGAGCAGAGAGATTTTTGGATGTGTCCGTGACTATTCCGAAGAAAAGTCTTATTATAATCAGCTTCTGCTGAAAAAAGAGCAGGGAATCCGGGAGAAGATTCACGGTGCAGAGGATCCGCTTCTGAAAGCGCTGCAGTTTTCTCTGGTGGGGAATTATATCGATTTTTCCGCTGTGAACAACGTGGAGGAAGAATATCTGGAGACACTTTTAAAAGAAGTGGAGCAAAATTCGGTCACAGGTGAGACCTATGAAAGACTAAAGCGGGATTTAAGCAGCCGTCGGAATTTACTGTTTTTGACAGACAATGCAGGTGAGGGCGTGCTGGACAAGCTGTTTCTGGAAGTGATTCGGGAAAGCTTTCCCCACCTCAGTGTGAAGGTGCTGGTAAGGGGAAAACCTGTTTTAAATGATATGACGATGGAGGACGCTCTGGAAATCGGTCTGCAAAAGGTGGCAGAGGTGTATGATAACGGCAATGGGATTGCGGGCACCTGGCTGCCGGAGTTATCCACGCAGGCGAAAGGCATCTGGGAAAACGCAGAGGTGATCATTGCCAAAGGACAGGCTAATTATGAGACCTTGCGCCTTTGTGAGACAAATATCTATTTTATATTCCTCTGCAAGTGCGAAATGTTTTGCAGAAGCTTTCAGGTTCCCAGATATACGGGGATTCTGCGGAAGAATTGAGAGTAAAGTAAGGAGATGCTGTGGTTTTTTCTTGTTCCGGGGAATATTATGTGCTAGAATGTTTCAATAAACAGAAAAAATTGAAACATATGGTGCCTGGAAAGGCTGGCAAACAGAGAAATACAAATAGCTATAGCCGGGAGGTGATACAGTGGGTGTTTATTTAAATCCGGGAAATCGTGAATTTTATCAGGCTGTGCGATCGAAAATTTATGTTGATAAGACGATGTTGATCTCGCATACGAACAGCGTGGTGGATACAGAGCAGAAATATATAAGTGTCAGTCGACCACGGCGATTTGGAAAATCAATAGCAGTCAATATGCTGGCAGCGTATTATGGAAGAGGATGTGATTCGAGAGAACTGTTTTCCGGTTTTAAAATAGCGAAGAGTCCGATATTTGAAGAACATTTAAATAAATACAATGTAATTCGGATTAATATGCGAAATGCCCTGACCCGCGGGAAATCTGTGGAAGGAATGATTGCAATTCTTGAAAAAATGATTGCGATGGAGCTCAAAAAAGAGTGCCAGGGTGTGGAGTTTTCGGAAATAGATTTCATGTCCTATCTGGAGGATGCGTTCACACAGACCGGTATTTCATTTGTGTTTATTATTGATGAGTGGGACTGCGTCTTTCGTGTTTTTCCCAAAGATACGAATGCGCAGACACGGTATTTGGATTATCTGCGTTTTTTGCTGAAAGATCAGTCTTACGTGGCGCTTGCTTACATGACTGGGATTCTTCCTATTAAGAAATACGGGGAACACTCGGCACTTAATATGTTTACGGAAATTGCAATTACCAATCCGATGGAGTATGCGGAATTTACCGGGTTCACTGAGCAGGAGGTGGCTGCGTTAAGTGAACAGTATGGTGTATCGCTTGACGAGACAAAGCGCTGGTATGATGGTTACGATGTGCTGGGGATTCCCATTTATAATCCGAGGTCTGTGGTAATGGTCATGCTGAGCGGCATTTTTGACAGTTATTGGACACAGACAGAGACCTACGAGGCTTTGAAAATATATATTCAGATGGGCTACGATGGACTTCGAGATCGTGTCGCGCGGCTGATTGCAGGAGAAAGTATTTTAATCGACATTGAGTCCTTTCAAAATGATATGACTACTTTTTCGGGAGCGGATGATGTATTAGCATTATTGATACATCTGGGGTATCTGACATACGATTTTTCAAAAAAAACATGCCGTATTCCCAATAATGAAGTTCGCCAGGAATTTGTCAGATGTATTAAAGACGAAGAGTATCCGCGTATGATCGAGGCAATCAGAAGCTCGGCAGAGCTTCTGCAGCTGACATTTTCAATGGATGAAGAGGAAGTAGCGCGGCGAGTTGAAACAATTCATGAGGAGAATTCTTCTATCCTGAGGTATCATGACGAGACCTCGCTTGCTTATGCAGTAGAGCTTGCGTATTATGCGGCGCAGGAAACTTATGCGCTTTACCGTGAAATGCCTGCTGGGAAAGGGTTCGCAGATTTGGTATATGTGCCGGATCGGGCTTGTCGGACACCTGCGCTGGTGATAGAGTTGAAATGGGATCATAATGTGAAGACAGCACTTGACCAGATTCGGAAACAGAACTATGTGAGTTGTCTACAGCATTATCAGGGAGAAATTTTGCTGGTTGGCATCAGTTATGATAAGGACACACGAAAAGGTGGGAAAAAGCACTTTTGTAAGATTGAGAAGGTAGTTAAGCGCTGAATACACGCCATATCGGTGTTTCGCTACCGTGTAAATGCGAGCGATGCTATTGGCGTTTCGCTGCCGATTAAATGCGAACGATGGTATCGGTGTTTCGCTACCGATAAATGCGAAAGTGATGTAATCAGCAGGGGCAGATAGAATTCTGCCCCTGTTTCATATAGGAATCAGTATGGAAAGGGAACCACATATTTTGTCGCTGCGCAGATGGATCCGAGATTTCTGCGGACACTCATGGAAGATATTACAAAAGAAACGGGAACGGGCAGTCATTTCAAGGCAGTGCTTCCGCATGGCGTCACTGTGCGCGAACGGAAACCGATGTCAGAGGACACTTTATCTAAAGATGTGCCTGACAGTGTATATTTCCTTCAGAATTTTAATTTCGGAGCTGTGAAAGTTACACTCGAACATCCGTATCAGGATCTGGAAACAAATGAAATCCTTTCCGGAGAAATACAGATGAAAGGGTATAGTTGCCTGAGACTGGGATTTCGTGCCGGGTGAGCAGTGAATGAAATGCCTGACGAAAAAGAGAGGCTGCGGTTTTATACCACAGCCTCTATGAGCAGTTTATTGCCAAGAGTAATTTCCTTCAGACCAATTTTTTTCTTCTTATTAAAGTCAAAGCTGAGCATATATCCTTTGTCCAGGTGATAGTAATCAAGGTAATCCATCAGCTGCTGTTCGCCGCGTGTGTTGTACGCATCGCCGTGCCAGAGCTTGAGCTCAATCACGTATTGCTTTGCTTTATAATCGATAATGATATCGGTGCGTTCCATATTGCGCGTGCGGGATTCGATATAATAATTTCCTTCTCCATTGATGATAGGGCGCAGGTACAGAAGAAAATACCTTCTGCCATCCTCTTCTTTAAATTTTTGATCCTGATCTCCGTAGAGATCATCAAAGCTGACGACAAATCGTTCCAGAATCAAATTCATATCAAGCCCATCGTCGCGTATAAACTGGTATTTTTCACGTACTCCGAGACGATAGATGTCGGTTGTCCGGCTTTCCTCAGAGAGCAGAAAGTAGTTATACAGGCGTATTTCAAAAATCCGGTTTCCTATAATAACTTTTGAACCTTCTTTTTTGACAAACCCAAACATTTTTGCTACGCTGATTGCTATGCTATCCGGGTTGTAATAAACATCTGCGCCATGCATCAGGATGTCATACAAGATTTCTTTCAAGTCCGGGTAAAGCTCTACTTTGTCAATCAGAGATTCAAATAACGTATTAGTCTCAACTATGACTGCCCCGACAGCTTTGGCGACGCCTTCTTGCGTCCAGGCTGCTGAACGATTCGGAAATGTTTCCGTGCCGGGAAGCGTTTCATCCAGATATTTGCAAACACGTGACACGAGAAATGGGTATCCGGATGTATAATCGTAGATTTCCTGAGCGACTGCGTGCACGTCCATTCCTGTTGCGTAGTCATTCTCATATTCGAGCAACATTCCTTCGATATCTGCAGTAGAAAAACTCATATCAATTTTATAATCAGCCGCCACATTCCATGGTGAATTTGTGCTGTGTTCATTTGGGGCAACAAATTTCCTTTTCAGGTTTTTAATGTCATAGACCCCTGCCAGAATCACGGATTGGAACGTGGAAATCAGGTCTCTTTCGATATAATTTGCCCTTAGCTGCGCAAGAAAATTCAGAAATACCTGGTAGTTGGATGCCTGATCTACTTCGTCAACAATCAGAACGAGCGGTTTCTCAGACTGTTCGCACCATTCATTTAAGACGATAAATAATTCATCCAGAGTCTCCGCGTTTCCTTTTTTTTGGGCAAAACAGGTGAGCTCCTCTGCCGGGCCTTTTGGTATCTCAATTCCTTTGACAGCCAGAAGGATGCGTTTTGTGAGCGCAAAGATAAAACTGCTTTCGTCCGCAAAGGAAGCATCGCTCAACCGCTGAAAATCCAGGCGGATGACGAAATAGTCTTCCTTCAGGTATTCCGCCAGTGCCAGCAGGGTGGTCGTTTTTCCGTATTGTCTGGCGCGGTTAACGGTAAAATAATCGCCGCGGTCTACCATCTCTTTGATCTGTTTTAACCGTTCTGTGAGATCTACCATATAGTGTTTTCCCGGTATACAGTTTGCTGTGGTATTAAATATTTTACTCATGTAACATTCACTTCCTTTCAGGCAGAAGAATATGAAGCTGTCCAAAGTTTTCAAAATTCAACTGACAATAGTATAATCGTGGCTTTGTGAAAAAACAAGGGGATTTTGAAATCCTTTGATTGTGCGTTAGATCGGTGTGACCTGTAACACTGTAAAAGCAGTGCTTTCAAAATATTATAAAAATTCCTTGAAAAAATCAGACTTTATTTATAGAATAGAGATTATCCTGTAATTGCGAAGGAACTGCACAGCTGCGAACAGAAAAGTGATATGAGGAGGAAATGAGAGATGAAAACTCGTGTATTTAGCGGCACAACGACACAGGAGGTTCAGCCTTATGAGCTGGCGCACCGCGAGGTGGCGCGCCAGGCGGCGGCGGAGTCCATTGTATTGCTGAAAAATGAAGGAGGCCTGCTTCCGGTGTCTCTTACTGCACCGATTGCCCTGTATGGCGCGGGCGTCGGGCATACAATTAAGGGCGGAACCGGCTCCGGTGATGTCAATGAGCGCTACAGCGTGACCATCCGGGAAGGCCTTGAGCAGGCCGGGTACCGGATCACGACGGAAGACTGGCTGGATGACTATGACAGACGGTTTACGGCTGCAAGAGAACAGTGGAGAGACGAGATCTGGGCAGCGGCGGACAGCTCTCCGGACGGAGCGCTGCGGCTTTTTGATGTTTATGCGAAAAGACCTTTTGTCTATCCGGCGGGGGATCTGAATGTCCGGAAAACAGAGGCGGATATTGCGGTCTATGTTTTGAGCCGTGTGGCCGGTGAGGGCGCAGATCGGTTTGAGAAGGAAGGGGATTACTACCTCTCGAAGGAGGAAGCGCAGCTGATTGAAGCGATCTGTGCCGCATACCCGAAGGTGGTTCTGGTGATAAATGCAGGAGGCCAGGTGGATCTTTCTTTCCTGGACACTTATGAAAATATAGCGGCAGTTCTGCAGATTTCCCAGCTGGGGTGCGAAGGCGGAAACGCTTTTGCAGATGTCTTATGTGGGAAGGTATCACCCTCGGGCAAGCTGACCGACAGCTGGGCCTGGCAGTATGCGGACTATCCGAACAGTGCGACCTTTTCCCACAACAATGGCAATGTGGAGAAGGAGTATTACCGCGAGGGGATCTATGTCGGGTATCGCTATTTTGACACCTTTGAGGTACCGGTGCGTTATGGCTTCGGCTTTGGCCTGGGATATACAGACTTTGCGATTCAGACGACTGACATAAGCGCCTGCCGGGAGATGGGGAAAAAGACTAAAATTACGGTGACTGTATCGGTGACCAATACAGGCGCGAAAGAGGGCCGGGAGACCGTGCAGGTGTATGTTTCCTGCCCGCAGGAGAAGATGGCAAAGGAATACCGCCGTCTGGTCGGATTTGCGAAGACAAAGCTGCTGCAGCCTGGGGAGAGTGAAGAACTGAAGATTTCCTTTACGCCATATGAGCTTGCGTCGTATTGCGAGAAGACGCCGGGCTGGGTGCTGGAAAAAGGAATTTACGGGATTTTTGTCGGGAACAGCCTCGAAAGCTCCTCACTGGCAGGTACAGTGCAGGCGGCAGCGGATCAAATTCTGGTGAAGACGGAAAATATCTGCCCGCTGCAGGAAGCGCTGGATGAACTGTCTGCTCCGGCGGAAAAAATACAGGCCCGCCGCGCGGCATGGCTTGCAGAGGCAGAGGGCACGGGTGCGCTCCCGGCCGTACAGCTTGGGGAGGCGGATTTTGCGGCAGAGACAGTCGTTTATGGAGAAGAGACGGCCCGCATTCCGGAGAACGTGAAGCAGTTCGTAGATACACTTACGGAAGAGCAGCTGATTCAGCTATCAACGGGCGATCCGGGAGCAGGGATGCTCGCTACCGTCGGTTCTGCGGGCATGTCTGTGCCTGGTTCCGCGGCACAGAGCAGCTCCTGCGCAAAGGAGCAGGGGCTTTCGGATATTGTTTTCGCGGACGGCCCGGCCGGATTGCGCCTGAACCGGACCTATTTTGTGAAAGACGGCAATGTAGTCAAAGAGCCGTTTTTGAAGGGCATCGAGGGAGGCTACCTTTGCAGAGACACAGAGGAACCGGAAGGAGAGCAGTACTTCCAGTATTGCACGGCGTTTCCGGTGGGCACTGCCCTGGCGCAGACCTGGAATCCGCAGACCGTCGCCAGAGTCGGCAAGGCCGCGGCAGAGGAAATGCAGATGCTGCTTGTCACTTCCTGGCTGGCTCCTGGCATGAATATTCACAGGAACCCCCTGTGCGGACGGAATTTTGAGTATTACTCCGAAGACCCGTTCCTGACCGGGAAAATCGCAGCGGCGATGACCAATGGCGTACAGTCCGAGAAAGGCTGCGGCACCACCATCAAGCATTTTGCCTGCAACAACCAGGAGGACAACCGGAAGGGCTCTGACTCGATTCTCTCTGAGCGCGCGCTCCGCGAAGTTTACCTGAAGGGATTCGAGATTGCGATCCGCGAATCCCAGCCGATGATGGTCATGACCAGCTACAATAAGGTAAATGGCATCCATGCCGCGAACAACTACGACCTCTGCACCAAAGCAGCGAGAAACGAGTGGGGATTTGAGGGCTTTATCATGACCGACTGGACCACCACGCATGACGGCCCGGACTGTACCGCTGCCGGCTGCATGCGCGCCGGGAATGACATGGTCATGCCGGGACGCCCGGAGGATCACGAAAACATCCGCCAGGAGCTCGCGGCAGGGGCCCTTTCTCTGGAAGAATTAAAAGCGTGCATCGGCCGTCTGGTAAATATTATCTGGAAATCGAACATGTATTGATTGCTACAGGTCAAAATCCGAAAGCCTGTAAAAAGTGTGAAAACCCCAGATTCCATCTTGCGGTATCAGGAAAATTCTGCTATACTGCTCTGATGGAAGCGCCCTTCACGAACGTTCGGCGGCAGTCTGCGTTTCACTTCGGTCGGTGCTAAGCGAACGTCCACTGGACGTTCAGCGCCGCGCCGCCAATGGAAAACGCTTTGCGTTTAAACGGCGCTTGGGAAAAACTGGTTTATTCCATGTGAAGCCGGTATTTTCAAAGGTAATGATACAGAACAGAATTTCAGGAGGAAGTTACAATGAAGGGAAATATTGTAGTAGGTCAGTCCGGCGGACCGACAGCTGTGATCAATTCCAGTCTTGCGGGCGTTGTGAGCAAGGCAAGAGAGCTTGGCGTGGAGAAGATTTATGGGATGCATCATGGAATCCAGGGTTTTTTGAATGAAGACCTGGTAGACATGAGCGAATATATTAAGGAAGACAAGGACATCGAGCTTCTGAAGAGAACGCCGTCTGCGTTCCTTGGTTCCTGCCGCTACAAGCTGCCGAAGATCGAGGGCAATGAGGCGGTTTATGATAAGATTTTTGAGATCCTTGAGAAGTATAACATCGAGTGCCTGTTCTACATTGGCGGCAATGATTCGATGGATACGATCAAGATGCTTTCTGACTATGCGGCTCTGAAGGGCAAATCTCAGCGCTTCATGGGTGTTCCGAAGACGATTGACAATGACCTGCCGATCACCGATCACTGCCCGGGCTACGGCTCTGCGGCGAAATATATCGCGACTTCTCTGAAGGAGATCATCCGCGACAACGCGAGCTTCGGTATTGAGAAGCCGACCGTCTGCATCGTGGAGATCATGGGACGTAACGCTGGCTGGCTGACTGCGGCTGCCGCGCTTTCAAGAGATGAGGACTGTGAAGGTCCGGATCTGATTTATCTGCCGGAGTCGACCTTTGATATGGATGATTTCCTGGCAAGAGTGAAGGATCTGGCGGCGAAGAAGAGCTCTGTAGTGATCGCGGTATCAGAAGGAATCAAGATTGCGGACGGCCGCTTCGTGTGTGAGCTGGGCGCCGGCTCTGACTATGTAGATGCGTTTGGCCACAAGCAGCTTTCCGGCTGCGGCGTTGTTCTGGCAAACAAGATTGCTGAGGCGACAGGACTGAAGACCCGTGCGATCGAGTTCTCTACACTGCAGAGAGCGGCGACGCACATCGCATCTCTGAACGATATCAATGAAGCGTTCAATGTAGGTTATCTGGCTTGCAAGGCAGCTGATGAGGGCCAGACCGGCATGATGATCACCATCGATGTGAAGGAGCGCAGCCCGTATCAGGTTGGCTACAGCATCTATGACATTCATGCGATCGCGAACGTAGAGAGACCGGTTCCGGCAGAGTGGATTATCAATGATGGTACAGACATTGGAGAGGGCTATGTGGAATATGCGCGTCCGCTGATCCTTGGCGAGCTGACTCCGCTGATGGTGAATGGTGTTCCGAAGCATCTGGTGCTGAACCGCAGTGCTTACAGAAAGTAACATGATCATTACCATAATAGCTTGCTGAAAGTTTTTTGAAAATAGTTTTTGAGCAGAAGCCGCTGTGATTGCCGTGCAGGCGTATTTCTTATCCGTGAGAAGCGCCGGACCTGGCGCTCAGCGGCTTTCGTTATTTCCAGTTTTTGATGAAATGTCAGGCACGGGAGGTGTAAGTCGTGGTCACGGATTCGAACTTTTTAACATTTCTTCTGGAGCGGCTTGTGATAGAACGAAAACGGTTTGACCGTTCTGGTGTGTATGCGTTCACCCAGCGGCTTCTGGCTTATAATTCGAACAAGATTGAGGGAAGTACGCTGACGGAGGAACAGACGGCTTCTTTGTTTGACCAGGGGACGCTTCCAAAATCGGATGACTGTTATCGGGCAAAAGATGTAGAAGAGATGAATGGCCATTTCCTTATGTTTAACCGGATGCTGGACACACTGGAGGAGCCGCTGTCGCAGGAATTGATTAAGGCGTTTCACTGTGAGCTTAAATCGGGAGTTTTTGAGGATCGGGCGAATGGCTACGCGATCGGGGATTATAAAAAGAGAGCGAATATCATCGGGATTTATCCGACTGTCCTGCCTGCGGATGTGCCGGAAGAGATGAAACGGCTGCTTTCCTGGTATTCCGGTCAGTCTGTGAATCTGGCGGTACTGGCTGAATTTCATGCCAGATATGAGAGCATTCATCCGTTTCAGGATGGAAACGGGCGAACCGGGCGGCTGATTTTGTTTCGGGAATGTCTGACGCACGGGATTTGTCCGGTTGTGATAGAAGACGAGAAGCGGGGGCTTTATTTAGAAAGTCTGAAATTATATCGTGAGGAGCGGGACATATCGAAGCTGGAAGAACTGTTTACGGTGGAACAGGAGTTTTATTATAAGAAAGCAGGCTATTTTGTTTTATGACAGAAAAGAACCGCGCCTATCCCTGGAATTGTGAAGACACGGAATGGAAGGAACCTTGAATTTTGCGGTTCGCATTATAGTGTGGATCACTATGGGTGTGTTACAAATGATTTTCAACAGAGACTTGCGAAAATGACAAAAATTGACCGCTCGTCACGAAACTTTCAAAGATTATGCACAAAAAACTCAAAAATCTGGCAAGGATTTTCTTGACTGATGTGGGAAATATGTTACAATTGAAACATGAGTGGGAAACGTTGTCGGTCACGAACTGGCAGAAATGTCGCGGGTTTTGGAAATATAAGTGTTGTTAAAAAGTGGCTGCCAACGAAAAATCAGATATCCACACGGGAAACCAATCAGGAGGAATTGTAAAATGAACAAATGGGTTTATATGTTCACCGAGGGCAATGCGAATATGCGGAACCTGCTCGGTGGCAAGGGCGCGAACCTCGCGGAGATGACCAACCTGGGTCTGCCGGTGCCGCAGGGCTTTACGATCACGACGGAAGCCTGCACGCAGTACTACGAGGATGGCCGTCAGATCAATGACGAGATTATGGGTCAGATTGTGGAAGCGATCGGCAAGATGGAAGAGATTACAGGAAAGAAGTTCGGGGATATTGAGAACCCGCTGCTTGTTTCTGTCCGTTCCGGTGCGAGAGCATCCATGCCGGGTATGATGGACACGATCCTGAATTTAGGACTGAATGAAGACGTTGTAAAGGTGCTTGCTAAGAAGTCAGGCAATCCGCGCTGGGCGTGGGACTGCTATCGCCGTTTTATTCAGATGTTCTCTGACGTCGTGATGGAGGTTGGAAAGAAGTACTTTGAAGAGCTGATCGACAAGATGAAGGCGAAAAAGGGCGTTGTCCACGATGTAGAGCTGGATGCGGATGATCTGAAGGAGCTGGCTTACCAGTTCAAGGCAGAGTATAAGGCAAAGATCGGCAGCGATTTCCCGACGGATCCGAAGGTGCAGCTGGTAGAGGCGATCAAGGCTGTGTTCCGTTCCTGGGATAACCCGCGTGCGAATGTATACCGCCGTGACAATGATATCCCGTATTCCTGGGGTACTGCGGTGAATGTACAGATGATGGCGTTTGGTAATATGGGCGATGACTGCGGTACGGGCGTGGCATTTACACGTGACCCGGCGACTGGTAAGAAGGGCCTGTTTGGTGAGTTCCTGACGAATGCACAGGGCGAAGACGTGGTAGCGGGTGTCCGCACACCGATGCACATCAGCGAGATGGAGCAGAAGTTCCCGGAGGCATTTGCACAGTTTACCTCCGTTTGCAGTATCCTGGAAGATCATTACCGTGATATGCAGGATATGGAGTTTACCGTAGAGAATAATAAGCTGTATATGCTGCAGACTCGTAACGGTAAGAGAACCGCGCAGGCGGCTCTGAAGATTGCCTGCGATCTGGTAGATGAGGGCAAGAGAACCGAGGAAGAAGCGGTTGCGATGATCGACCCGCGGAACCTTGATACCCTGCTTCACCCGCAGTTCGATTCCTATATTCTGCACAAGGCAGTGCCGCTTACCAGAGGCCTTGGCGCTTCTCCGGGAGCTGCCTGCGGCAAGATTGTTTTCACGGCTGAGGACGCGAAAGCATGGGCTAACAGAGGCGAGAAGGTCGTCCTGGTTCGCCTGGAGACTTCTCCGGAGGACATCGAGGGCATGAAGAATGCGCAGGGCATCCTGACCGTCCGCGGCGGCATGACGAGCCATGCGGCTGTAGTAGCGCGTGGTATGGGTACCTGCTGTGTGTCCGGCTGCGGTGATATCGTGATGGATGAGCTGCATAAGAAGTTTACGGTAAATGGCAAGGAATTCCATGAGGGCGATGAAATCTCGATCGATGGCTCGACCGGTAATGTATATGAGGGCCTGATCCCGACCGTTGATGCGACGATCGCGGGCGAGTTTGGCCGTATTATGACCTGGGCTGACCAGTATAGAAAGTTAAAAGTCAGAACAAACGCGGATACTCCGAGAGACGCACGCAAGGCGCGTGAGCTTGGGGCGGAAGGTATTGGTCTGTGCCGTACCGAGCATATGTTCTTCGGTGAGGAGAGAATCGACGCTTTCCGTGAGATGATCTGCGCGGAGACCACCGAAGAGAGAGAAGCTGCCCTGGATAAGATTCTTCCATATCAGCAGGCAGATTTTGAGGCACTTTATGAAGCGATGGAGGGCAATCCTGTCACTATCCGTTTCCTGGATCCGCCTCTTCATGAGTTTGTTCCGACCGAGGAGGAAGACATCCGCAAGCTCGCGGACGCACAGCACAAGAGTATGGAGCATATCCGTACGCAGATTAATGCGCTCAAAGAGTTTAACCCGATGATGGGTCACCGCGGCTGCCGTCTGGACGTTACCTTCCCGGAGATTGCGAAAATGCAGACGATGGCGGTTATCCGCGCGGCGATCAATGTGCAGAAGAGACATCCGGACTGGAAGGTAGTGCCGGAGATCATGATCCCGCTGGTAGGTGACGCGAAAGAGCTGAAGTTTGTAAAGAAGACCGTTGTAGAAGTAGCTGAGAAGGAAATTAAAGCTGCTGGCGTTGAATTGAAGTATGAAGTCGGCACCATGATTGAGATCCCGCGTGCGGCTCTGACTGCGAATGACATCGCGAAGGAGGCGGATTTCTTCTGCTTTGGTACGAATGACCTGACACAGATGTGCTATGGTTTCTCCCGCGATGACGCGAGCAAGTTCCTGACCTCTTACTATGACGCGAAGATTTTCGAGAATGACCCGTTTGCGAAGCTCGACCAGAATGGCGTCGGCAAGCTGATGGAGATGGCGATCGAGCTTGGCCGTCCGGCAAACCCGGATCTGCATTTTGGCATCTGCGGCGAGCATGGCGGTGATCCGTCTTCCGTAGAATATTGCCATAAGATCGGCCTTGACTATGTATCCTGCTCACCTTTCCGTGTACCGATTGCGAGACTTGCGGCAGCGCAGGCAGCGATCGCGGACAAGAAAGCGTGATTTACTGTAAAAGCGTCCTCAATGGCGAAATAGCGGGCGCACTTGTGCGCAGAGCTATTTGGACATTAGAGGACCAAACTGGTATGAGTAAGCAGCCATTTTTCAAAGAAAAATGAGCGGATTACGAATGCCAGTGGTGATTGCGGTAGTGCGAAGCACGGAGCAATCAGCTTTTACATGTAGCGGTGTGGCGAAAAAAGCTGCGCTGGTGTTGGATAAAAAAACTCCACTTTTACGAAAGATGCCGGAAGGTACAAAAGACTCAAAAGAGACAAAAGAAGTGAAGGATACAAAAGAAATTGAGCCGCAGATGGCAGAGAAAGTACAGAAGATGGTGGAGTACATAAGACAGTAAGATACGAAAGAACAAAAGGAACGGAAAAACACAAAAGATTTTTGAAACACAAAAGATTCTAAAATACAAAAGATTTAAAGCTGAGACCCGGCTGTCCTGGACAAATGCTTCAGAACGGCCGGGTTTTTATGCGCACGGCCGCGTAAGGAATATTTCCGGCTAACGCCAGATGCGGGCGAGCAGAAGCTGACGAGCCGCCTCCTGCTCGATCGCAGGGGCGCAATGGAAGTTTTTCCAGCTGGCTATGGATGCGCCCCGCGCGGCGAGCAGAAAAGAATGGCAGGCTTATATTCCATGACTATATCATAAGATCAACAAAATACCACATAAAAAATACTGCAAAAACAACATAAAATAACAAATATATGTGTTGGGTTATGTTGACATACCCGGCAAATATGAGTATAATTGGTATCAGAATTTGTTGTAACAGTTTAGAACAGCATTGGTCTGCTGTTCTGAATCGTTACGATTTGTTTCGTAGCATAGTATGAAAAAGCGGCATGGCTTGCCGGATGGCATTCATGGGAAAGGAGAAGCATGGAGAGGTTTCACATTGTGGATCTTCCGAAAACGGAGCGAATCACGAAGCTGATTGACGATCTGTTTGCAAATATGCCGGTGATTGAGTCGGCCAGGGCGAAGCTGGTGACGGAGTCTTATAGGGAGACGGAGGGGGAGCCGATCATTACGCGCAGGGCGAAGGCGTTTGCGCATATTCTGCGGTATATCCCGATTACCATCCGTGACCAGGAGCTGATTGTGGGGAGCAGCACTCTGGCGCCCCGCGGCTGTCAGACGTTTCCGGAGTATTCTTACGAGTGGCTGGAGGCGGAGTTTGATACCGTGGCGACGCGCGCGGCGGATCCGTTTTATATCGCGGAAGAGACGAAGGCGGAATTGAGAGAGGTACATAAATACTGGAAGGGCAAGACGACCAGTGAGCTGGCTTCCGCTTATATGGCGCCGGAAGCGGCCCGGGCCATCGAGCATGGCATTTTTACACCGGGAAATTATTACTACAATGGCATCGGGCACATTACGGTTAAATACTGGGAAGTGCTGGAGATTGGCTGCGAAGGGATTGTTGAGAAGACAGAGGCCGGGCTGGCCGCCTGCCGCGTGGGCGATGGCGATTACGCGAAAAAGTCGAGCTTTCTGCGGGCAGTGATTGTAAGCTGTCAGGCGGTGATGGAGTATGCCGGCCGCTATGCGGCGCTGGCCAGAGAGATGGCGGGACAGTGCGCGGACCCGGTCAGACGGCAGGAGCTTCTGACGATTGCGGCGAACTGTGATCGGGTTCCGGCAAAAGGGGCGCGCAGCTTTTATGAGGCCTGTCAGTCGTTCTGGTTTGTTCAGCAGCTGCTGCAGATGGAGTCGAGCGGGCACTCGATTTCTCCAGGGCGGTTTGACCAGTATATGTATCCTTATTATAAAAAGGATATGGAGCAGGGGAAAATCACCCGTGAATTTGCGCAGGAGCTGATGGACTGCGTGTGGGTGAAGTTAAATGACCTGAATAAGTGCCGCGACGGGGTGTCTGCGGAGGGCTTTGCGGGCTACAGTCTGTTCCAGAATCTGATTGCCGGCGGGCAGGATGAAAACGGAGAGGACGCGACCAATGATCTTTCCTTTATGTGCATTCAGGCTTCGAAGCATGTGCATCTGCCGCAGCCGTCGTTTTCCATTCGTGTCTGGAATGGGTCGCCGCATGAGTTCCTGATCAAAGCGGCGGAGCTGACCCGCACAGGCCTTGGGCAGCCGGCTTATTATAACGACGAGGTGATTATCCCGTCCTTGCAGAACCGGGGACTTTCCCTCGAAGAGGCGCGGGATTACTGCATCATCGGCTGTGTGGAGCCGCAGAAGGCAGGCAGGACGGACGGCTGGCATGACGCGGCATTCTTCAATATGTGCCGCCCGCTGGAGCTGGTCTTTTCCAATGGCTGGGACAAGGGCGAGCTGGTGGGAATTGAGACGGGCGACGTCACGAAGATGGAGACCTTCGAGGAATTCTGCGACGCCTACAAAAAGCAGATGGATTACTGCATTTCCCTGCTGGTGAATGCGGACAATGCCATCGATGTGGCGCATGCTGAGCGCTGCCCGCTTCCGTTTGAATCCTGTCTGGTGGACGACTGCCTGAAAAGCGGGAAATCTCTGCAGGAGGGCGGCGCAAGGTATAACTTTACCGGCCCGCAGGGCTTCGGCATTGCAAACATCGCGGATTCGTTTTACGCGATCCGCACCCTGGTTTATGAACAGAAAAAATTTACCATGCAGGAGCTCAAGGAGGCGCTGGCGTGGAATTACGGCAAAGGACTGGACGAGCGTTCAGCGGCAGATCTGACGACAACGATTCTGAGGGAAGCGTTAGCCTCCGGGCAGACGGTTGATGCGAATACGGCCGGGACGGTGCTGCGGACGGTGCTGAACACGAAACCAGAGTCGGCAAAGCTGGCGCACTATGAGGAGATTCATTCCCTGATCGAGGCGGCGCCGAAGTATGGCAATAATATTCCCGAGGTCGACCAGCTGGCGCGGGAGATGGCTTATTATTACACCAAACCGGTTCAGACCTTCCGTAATCCGAGAGGCGGCTGGTATCAGGCAGGGCTGTATCCGGTCTCCGCAAATGTACCGCTCGGCGCGCAGACGGGTGCCACGCCGGACGGGCGTTACGCGCATACGCCGGTAGCGGACGGCGTTTCTCCATCCGCCGGTCGAGATGTGAAGGGGCCGACCGCGGCGGCAAGCTCGGTGGCGCGGCTGGATCATTTTATTGTATCGAACGGCACTCTGTTTAACCAGAAATTTCACCCATCCGCGCTTTCCGGCCGGGAAGGACTGGAGAAATTCGTGGCGCTGATCCGCGGCTTCTTTGACCAGAAGGGTATGCATATGCAGTTTAACGTGGTCAGCCGTGAGACACTGCTGGACGCGCAGGAGCATCCGGAAAATTATAAACAGCTGGTGGTGCGTGTGGCGGGCTACAGCGCGCTGTTTACGACACTTTCCCGCTCCCTGCAGGATGACATTATCAACCGTACGGAGCAGGGGTTCTGACGTCTTATGCGCACGGGTGTGAATGGAATCTGGCAGCTATGCTGCCCACACCCGCGCGCCAGGAAACAGCAACAGTTGTTTCCTGATAAAATATGTAATAGCCAGTCACGAGACATGCTTGCATGTCAGAGGGGCTGGATATTAGATAATCAGGACTTCTTCGTAATTTGGCATATACGGGCATAGAGGAGGATGACATGGATTACATGGACACGACCGGCCGCGTTTTTGATATTCAGCGGTATTCCATTCACGATGGCCCTGGGATACGCACGATCGTATTTCTGAAGGGATGTGTGCTCCGCTGCCGCTGGTGCTGCAATCCGGAGTCGCAGGAGTACCGGATTCAGACGATGAAGGTGCAGGGCGTGGAGAAGACGATTGGCAGGGATGTGACGGTGCGTGAGATGCTCTCCGAGGTGGAGCAGGATCGCCCGTATTATTACCGCTCCGGCGGCGGGATGACGCTTTCCGGCGGCGAATGCCTCTGTCAGCCGGAATTTACCGCAGCTCTTTTGCGGGCGGCGAAGGAGCATGGCATTAACACCGCGATTGAAAGTATGGCCTGTGCGCCCTGGGAGAAGATCGAGGCGATTCTTCCCTGGCTGGATCGTTATCTGATGGATATCAAGCACATGAATGGGGCGAAGCATAAGGAATTTACGGGCAGGAATAATGCTCTGATGCTGGAAAATGCCAGAAAGGTGGCACTCTCCGGGCAGACAGAGCTGATTATTCGTGTGCCGGTCATTCCCACCTTTAACGATTCGGTGGAAGAGATTCAGGCGATCACGCGCTTTGCCGCGACGCTGCCCGGGGTGCGGAAAATTCATCTTTTGCCGTATCACCGGCTGGGACAGGACAAATACGACGGACTGGGCCGGGATTATCAGATGAAAGAGATTCTCCCTCCGACTGCGGAACATATGGATACGCTGAAAAAAGCAGTGCATGCGGTCTGCGGCCTGGACTGCCAGATCGGGGGATAAAAAAAGCTCTTATGAACAGCAGGCCGCGAACCGAACTGCTGTCTGAAACTGTGAAACAAAACGAAATCCAACACAAAACACAGAAAATCCAACAAAAATCAACAAGAAATACTTGACGGATTGTGTGGAGCGTTGTAGGATAAAAGTCAGAAAATGATAAATCTAATCACCCCACACGCCTCTTGCGGAGGAAAGTCGCAGCGGTAAGTGGAAGCACAAAAACATTCCGGTCTGCGGCAGCGCGTCCGCATAGCGGAAGAACACACGGAGGCAAAATCATGGTAAATGAGTATGAGATCAAAAAACAGATTTGCGACATTGGAAAACGTATCTATGATCGCAACATGGTAGCGGCGAATGACGGAAATATTTCTGTTAAGCTGAATGACAATGAGTTCCTCTGCACGCCGACCGGTGTCTCAAAGGGCTTTATGACCCCGGACTTCATCTGCAAGGTGAACGCAAAGGGCGAAGTGATTCAGGCGAATCCGGGCTTTAAGCCGTCGTCTGAGATCAAGATGCACATGAGAGTCTATGAGAAGAGACCGGACGTCGGCAGCGTAATCCATGCGCATCCGGTTTACGCGACTTCCTTTGCGATCGCGGGGATTCCGCTGACACAGCCGATTATGCCGGAAGCGATTATCGCTCTTGGGTGTGTACCGATCGCAGAGTACGGCACACCGTCTACGAATGAGATTCCGGATCGCCTGGAAAAATATCTTCCGTATTTTGATGCAGTGCTTCTGGAGAATCACGGCGCGCTGGCCTGGTCGACGGATCTGACTGCGGCCTATATGAAGATGGAGTCCGTAGAGTTCTACGCACAGCTCCTCTATCAGTCGAAAATGCTGGGCGGCCCGAAGGAATTTGACGAGAAGAACATTGAAAAGCTTTATGCGATCCGCCGTAAATTCGGCATGGCGGGAAAGCATCCGGCAAGCCTTTGCCAGAATAAGGACGGAAAGAACTGCCACAACTGCGGGATCTGTGAGGATGAGAGTTATAAGCAGTTTCCGGGTTATCAGTATGATTTCGTAGGCAGGGATCCGTCTGAGAAAAAGACAGATAGTGTAGATCCGGAGCTGGTTGCGAAGATTACAAAGCAGGTGCTGGAGCAGCTGGGTGCCTAGGAGGAAGAGCGCATGCCAATCAATGAAGCGATGGTACAGGAGATTGTACAGGCAGTGCTGAAAAATCTGGACGCACAGGGTCATATGAGCGGAGAAAATACCGGTTCTGCGGGAAAACACGGTATTTTCAGGGACATGAATGAGGCGATTGAGGCCGCAAAGAGCGCGCAGAAGATCGTGCGGGTCATGTCCATGGACCAGCGCGAAAAAATTATCTCCTGCATAAGAAAGAAGATCCATGAGAACGCGGAAGTCCTGGCGCGTATGGGTGTGGAAGAGACCGGCATGGGCAATGTCGGCGACAAGGTTCTGAAGCACCATCTGGTGGCGGACAAGACGCCCGGCACGGAGGATATCACGACGACCGCCTGGTCCGGCGACCGGGGGCTGACTCTGATCGAGATGGGGCCATTTGGTGTCATCGGTGCGATTACACCGTGTACGAATCCGAGCGAGACGGTTCTCTGCAATACGATCGGAATGCTGGCGGGCGGCAATACGGTGGTGTTTAACCCGCATCCGCAGGCGATTCAGACATCGATTTATGCGATCAATCTGATTAACGAAGCTTCTCTGGAAGCGGGCGGTCCGGATAACGTCTGTGTGACCGTGGAGAAGCCGACACTGGAGACCAGCAGTGTCATGATGAAGCACAAGGACATTCCCCTGATTGCCGCGACCGGCGGCCCTGGCGTGGTGACAGCGGTGCTTTCCTCCGGCAAACGCGGCATCGGCGCGGGCGCGGGCAATCCTCCGGCGCTGGTGGATGAGACAGCGGATATCCGCAAAGCGGCGCGGGATATCGTGAATGGCTGTACCTTTGATAACAATCTGCCCTGCATCGCGGAGAAGGAGATCGTAGCGGTGTCCTCTATCGCGGATGAACTGATGCACTACCTGGTCACGGAAAACGACTGTTATCTGGCATCGAAAGAGGAACAGGACGCGCTCACGGCAGTCGTGCTCGAAGGCGGCAAGCTGAACCGCAAATGCGTGGGACGCGACGCGCGCACGCTGCTCGCCATGATTGGCGTGGATGCCCCGGCGAACATCCGCTGTATCGTCTTTGAGGGGCCAAAAGAGCATCCGCTGATTACGACGGAGCTGATGATGCCGATTCTGGGAATGGTGCGGGCAAAGGATTTTGACGATGCAGTGGAACAGGCTGTCTGGCTGGAGCATGGCAACCGTCATTCCGCACACATTCACTCTAAGAACGTGGACAACATCACGAAATATGCGAAGGCGATTGACACAGCGATCCTGGTGAAGAACGGGCCATCTTATTCAGCCATTGGTTTTGGCGGCGAGGGTTTCTGTACCTTTACCATTGCAAGCCGCACCGGCGAGGGCCTTACCAGCGCCAGTACCTTTACGAAGAGAAGACGCTGTGTGATGACAGACAGTCTGTGTATCCGGTAGGAGGTAATTAAATTTATGGAAATGAACAGTGCTAATATAGAAGAGATCGTCAGACAGGTTCTCGCCGGAATGAACAGCAGCGCGGCAGGTACTTCCACAGGCGCGGTGCGCGGCGGCATCCCGAAGACGGCGCGGGTCGCTGTGCTGACGGCGAAAAATCATTTTGATGTAAAGGAATATCCGATTCCGCCGGTGGGCGATGATGATATTCTGGTAAAGGTAGAGGGCTGCGGTGTCTGCGGGACAGACGCGCACGAGTTCAAAAATGACCCCTTTGGTCTGATTCCGGTCGCGCTGGGACATGAGGGCACGGGTGAGATCGTGGCCATGGGAAAAAATGTAAAGACGGATACAGCCGGGAAACCAGTGAAAATCGGCGATAAGATCGTCACCTGCATGATTTTCAAGGATGACCCGGAAATCACGATGTTCGACCTGAATAAGAAAAATGTAGGCGGCGCGGATGTATACGGACTTCTGCCGGACGACGACGTTCATCTGAATGGCTGGTTTTCCGATTACATCTTCATCCGCGGCGGCGGGTTTGGCTCTACCTTCTTTAACGTGAGCGATCTGGACCTGGATTCAAGAATCCTGATTGAGCCGGCGGCAGTGCTGGTACACGCGGTAGAGCGTGCGAAGACCACCGGCATCCTCCGCTTTAACAGCAGAGTCGTAGTGCAGGGCTGCGGTCCGATCGGTCTTCTGTGTATCGCGGTGCTGCGCACGATGGGCGTGGAAAATATCTGCGCGGTAGACGGCAACGAGGGACGGCTGGCATTCGCGAAAAAGATGGGCGCGGAAACCTCCGTTAACTTCAAGAACTTTAAGGGGATTGAAGCCCTGGCAGGCGGCGTAAAGGATGCGTTCGGCGGACATCTGGCAGATTTTGCGTTCCAGTGCACCGGTGCGCCGGGCGGACATTCCAACATCTATAAATTCATCCGCAACGGCGGTGGTCTCTGTGAGCTGGGCTTCTTTGTGAACGGCGGCGACGCCACGATCAACCCGCATTTTGATATCTGCTCGAAAGAGATCACGATTGTAGGTTCCTGGGTATACAATCTGCGCGACTACGCGACGACCTTTGATTTCCTGCGGAGGGCAAAGGCGATCGGGCTTCCGATTTCGGACCTGATTACCGACCGGTTCCCGCTCGATCAGATCAACGAAGCACTGCAGACCAACCTGGCAATGACCGGTCTGAAAATTGCGATTATTAACGATTGAGTGTATTTCCCTATACTAATGGGGACAGGAGTTGTCCCCTCGCCGGGGCGGCATCCCGCATCTGTGCGGGATAAGCCTCGTAACTGTGAAGGTACGGAACAGTTACGAAACAATAAACGCAAGGAGGCATGAACCGTATGGCAGAAGCGGCGGGAATTTTAGAGGTTTACGGGATGACGACAGCTTTTGTGGCGGCAGACGCGGTTTGCAAGGCGGCGAATGTCCGCCTGGAGGTCTTTGACAAGAACAAACCGGCCAACGCGGATGCGCTTCCGGTACCGCTTCTTGTCTGCATAAAATTTCGCGGCAGCGTGGCCGATGTGACGGCGGCGATGGACGCGGGGCTGCGGGCAGCCGAGAGTATGACGGGCGTGGTGCAGCACCACATCATTCCGAACCCGGAAGAGGGGACGGAAAAAATGTTGAAAATCAGTGGCTTGGATAAAGATTAAAAAGAATAAGCGGAGGTAGATAACCATGGCACAGGAAGCATTGGGAATGATTGAAACCAGAGGACTGACGGCGGCGATCGAGGCGGCGGATGCGATGACGAAATCAGCAGAGGTGACGCTGACCGGTACAGAAAAGATCGGTTCCGGCCTCGTGACCGTGATGGTGCGCGGCGATGTAGGAGCGGTGAAGGCTGCGGTTGAGAGCGGCAGTGCGGCAGCCTCCAGACTTGGTGAGCTGGTGGCGGCGCATGTGATTCCGAGACCGCACAGTGATGTGGAGAAAATTCTGCCGAAGATCTGATCGGAGGATGAACTTCGAATGCCTGAATTTGTGGCAGGAAACAGGCCGGTAAAGGGCACGGGAATTTTTGACAGAGGGAATTTGCCCATGGATAAATCGTATGGCTTTATAGAAGTCTCAGGTGTAGTAGCGGCGATTGACGCGCTGGATATCATGTGTAAAACTGCTGGCGTAGAGCTGGCCTCCTGGGAGCGCAAGCTCGGCGGACGGCTGGTGACCATTATTGTGCAGGGCGATGTGGCCGCTGTCACGGAGGCAGTGGAAGCCGCTGCCGCGAATGGAATCAAAAAACCAGTCTGTAAGGCTGTGATCGCGCGTCCCCACGAGGAGATTGTCCGGATCGTGGAATTGAGCGCAGCCAGATGGAGAGAGCAGGGCAGCGCTTTGGACTGACCAGGGCCGGAGGTTTTCATAATGTCCTGTCTGAATCGGGACATGGAGTGTGAGGAATAGAAGCATGGCTGACGAGAAAAAGGCAGCATCCGGTACGGCGGCTTCGAAAAAGGCGGACGCGCCGAGGCGGACGGCAAGGAACCGATCGACTGCAAATAAAAACACGGAAGCTGCAAAAACAAAAATTGTGAAACAGGAAACAAACGATACAACATTCAACAAGGAGGAAAAGAAAATGACACAGGAAGCATTGGGAATGATTGAAACCAGAGGACTGACGGCAGCGATCGAGGCAGCGGATCAGATGTGCAAGGCAGCGAATGTAACGCTCGTTGGTACAGAAAAGATCGGTTCCGGACTGGTGACAGTAATGGTGCGCGGCGATGTAGGCGCAGTAAAATCCGCAGTAGAGAGCGGAAGCGCAGCGGCTTCCAGACTTGGCGAGCTGGTAGCGACCCATGTGATCCCGAGACCGCACACGGATGTGGAGAAAATTCTTCCGGTAATGAAGTAAAATGTGTCAGGCGGTTACTGGTTACAACCTGGCCACGCACCTGATGCGTGGTCAGGGGATGAAAAGAAAGCAGGTGCACTCTTGGAAACAGCGAATGTGGAACAAATTACAAGACTGGTGATCGAAGCGATCAGCCGGATGGAGATGGAAAAAAAGAACAGCGGGTTTGCTGTACCGGTTGGTGTTTCCGCGAGGCATGTACACCTGACGCAGGAGCATGTAGAAGCATTGTTTGGCCCCGGGTATCATCTTACGAAGCGCAGGGAACTGATGGGCGGGCAGTTTGCCTCCAATGAAACGGTAACAATTGTAGGCCTGAAGCTGCGCGCGATTGAGAATGTCCGTGTGCTCGGCCCGGTTCGCAGGGCCTCACAGGTAGAGGTTTCCGCGACCGATGCGATCCGGCTTGGCATGAAGGTGCCGGTGCGGGAATCCGGTGATATTGAAGGCAGCGCGCCGATTGCTGTTGTCGGACCAAAGGGAGCTGTATATCTGAAGGAGGGCTGCATTGTTGCCATGCGCCACATCCATATGTCTCCTGCTGACGCGCGTCTTGCCGGCGTTCGGGACGGTGATTTTGTCTCTGTCCGGGCGGATCATGCACGCGGCGCAGTTTTTGATCACGTAAAAATCCGTGTGGATGAAAGCTTTACGCTGGAAATGCATATTGATACGGATGAGGCCAATGCGGCGCAGATCGCCACGGGGGATCTGGTGACGATCGTAGGCTGACAGTTTCCGTTCACGGCGGAGGTATTTTCACTCACTGTGGAGGTACAGGAACCGTTATGCGTGCGCATTGATACGGTTATACGGCGCGGGGAGGCGTGGAAATGATTGTAGGGAAAGTAGTGGGCAGCGTGGTCTCCACGCGCAAAAGCGAAAAACTGATCGGAAGTAAATTTATGATTGTAGAGCCTGTGCAGTGTATGGCATCTGGCCAGGGACAGCTGGTGGCGATTGATATCATCGGTGCCGGCATCGGGGAGTATGTACTCGTGGCACAGGGCAGTGCCGCCAGGATTGGCTGCGGGGTGGACTCCGCACCGGTAGATGCTGCGATCGTCGGTATTATCGATGATGCAAGTGACATTTTGTGATGAATCATACTCTTTTGTTGCTCAAATCATCTGATATGTAAATAACAGCTGCGAAATTTAAACGGAGTAACGCTATGGAAATAAAAGAACTTCAGGATATCATTCAGTCATGTGGTGTGGTGGGTGCCGGCGGAGCGGGGTTTCCGACTTATGCGAAGCTGACAGACAAGGCAGATACCATCCTTTTGAATTGTGCAGAGTGTGAGCCGCTTCTGAAGCTGCATCGACAGCTTTTGGAACGCCACGCGTATGAGATTATGAAGACGTTCCATCTGATCGCGCAGACAGTAGGGGCGTCCGAGGCAATCATTGGTGTGAAAAAATCCTATGTGCAGACGGTGCGTGCGCTGCGGCAGCATATGGAGGAATTCCCCGGGATGCGTCTGAAGCTGCTGGATGAGGCTTATCCGATGGGGGATGAGGTGGTGCTGATCTATGAGGCGACCGGGCGCGTCGTGCGGCCGGGCGGACTGCCGATTGAACAGGGCGTTGCGGTATTTAACGCAGAGACCGTTTATAATGTGTACTGTGCGCTGGAGCAGAAAAAGCCGGTGACAGACAAATATGTATCCGTGGTGGCAGAGGTCAGCCATCCGGTGACCGTGCGGGTACCGATTGGCTGTATGCTGGACGAGGTAGTTGCGCTCGCGGGAAATGTTACGGTCAGCGATCCGGTCTATTTTGTCGGCGGACCGATGATGGGACGTATTGGCAGCGGGGAGGAACCGGTCACGAAGACAACGAATGCGATTCTGGTTCTCCCGAAGGATCACACGATTGTCAGAAAAAAACAGAGGAGTGCTTCGATTGATTTAAAGCGGGCGGCATCCATCTGCTGCCAGTGCAGTACCTGCACGGACCTGTGCCCGCGGCATGCTCTGGGGCATCCGATTGACCCGGCAAGATTTATGAGGGCAGCGTCAAACCAGGATTTCCGGGATCTGAATCCGTATCTGGACGCATCTTTTTGCAGCTCCTGTGGTGTCTGTGAAATGTATGCCTGTCCACAGAGTCTCGCTCCACGGTCTCTGCTTGCGGATATGAAGGCCGGCCTGCGGCAGGCAGGAGTCCGGCCGCCGCAGAATGTACAGGCCGCGCCGGTGGTTTCCTCCAGAGAATACAGGAAGGTACCGGAGGAGCGGCTGATGGCACGTCTGGGACTTTCCCGGTATGATGTGGATGCTCCGATGGATGAGACGCTGGCAGCGGTTTCCAAAGTAAAGATTCTTCTTAGCCAGCACATTGGCGCGCCGGCGAAAGCCATTGTGAAGGTGGGAGAGGAAGTAACGCAGGGACAGATGATTGCGGAGCCCGCGCAGGGATTGAGCGTGGGGATCCACGCGTCGATTGGCGGAAGGGTGACCGAGGTGACAGACCGCCATATTGTGTTAGCGGCGATTTCTTAATGGCTTATAAATGGGGCGGACCTTCACAGGGAGGAACCGGATCACAGACTGGCCATTTTGTGCGGCATTTTCTGATTTTCGGACAGGTAAGAGGCAGTGCGCAACGGAAAGGATAGTACAGCGATGAGTAAAGCGATTGGAATGATAGAATTTAAGACAACCGCCGCCGGCATTACTGCGGCGGACGCTATGGTAAAAACAGCTGAGGTGGAGCTGATTGAGGCACAGACGGTATGTCCCGGAAAGTATATCGCCATCATTGCCGGAGACCTGAGCGCAGTGAAAGCGGCGGTAGAGACGGCGGTTACTTCGTTCGAAGATAAATGCATTGACAGCTTTGTCCTGGGAAATCCGCATGAGTCAATCTTTCCGGCCATTTACGGCACCTCACAGGTAAAGGATATCCGTGCGCTTGGCATTCTGGAGACCTATGACGCGGCATCCATCATTGAGGCAGCGGATCAGGCGGCAAAGACAGCTATCGTAGAGCTGATCGAGCTGCGTATCGCGAAGGGAATGTGCGGGAAATCGTATATGCTGATCACCGGAGAAGTATCCGCTGTGGAGGCATCCATCGAGCGGGCGAAACAGCTGGTGGCAGAAAAGGGCATGTATCTGGATTCATCGGTCATCGCACATCCGGATCGAAGAATGACAGAGAAGCTTCTGTAAAATTCACGTAACTGTTCAGACCGGGGCAAAGTGCGGTCTGCTGTTTGGAATAGCAGTGATTTTGTGACCTGGAGGATGGATCAATATGCTTGCACTGGAAAGACGAAATGAAATCCTGGAAAAGCTGCAGATGGAAAAGCGTGTAGTGGTTTCGGAGCTCAGCCAGCAGTATGGCGTTTCTGAGGAGACGATACGCCGCGATCTGGACAAGCTGGAAAAAGAGGGGTATGCCACAAAAAGCTATGGCGGTGCCGTGATTAATGAGAATACAGGGATCGATCTTCCATTTAATATCAGAAAAAATCAGAATGTGCAGGGAAAACAGAAAATTGCGGAGCTTGCGGCAGCGCTGGTGGAGGATGGAGACCACATTATCCTGGATGCCAGCAGCACAGCCGTTTTTGTGGCAAAGGCGCTGAAAGAAACAAAAAGCCGTCTGACTGTGCTTACGAATTCCATGGAAATTCTGTTGTCTCTGACAGATGCGCCGGAGTGGGAAATTATTTCAACCGGGGGTGTGATGGACGAGCGGTACCTGACCTTTATCGGGATTGAGGCGGAGCAGGCGATCCGCGCGCACTTTGCGGATAAGGTCATTTTTTCCTGCAAGGCTTTCAGCCGGGAGAGAGGGTATATGGAGTCGAAGGATTCCCTTGCGGGGATTAAAAGGACCATGCTCACATCCGGAAAAACCAGAATCCTGGCAGTGGACAGTACAAAATTTGATCAGGATGCGTTTGCGGTTGTAAGCGATCTGCGGGATGTGGATATTGTTATCACGGACGAACAGCCTTCCGAAGCGTGGATGCGTACGTTTGAACGGGCAGATGTCAGGTGTGTTTATCCGGATGACTGATGTTCAGAATGCTTACAAATTTATAAGGAAATATGAAGATTTTCCTAAGTGGTAGACAGGAAAAAGGGAAATATGGTAATATATTCTTCATGAGTCTATTTGGCAGTTTATTCATAAGACCTTAGAAGGGGAGGAGACATAATGAAGAAAAAACTGATCTTATTACTGACTACGATGTTGATTTCCGGCCTGCCATTTGGGATGGGATGCCAGGCCTATGCGCAGGAGATTGCTTCTGAAGCAGTGATCAATACGGATGAGACGGATTCAGAGGATGCAAGCGGACGATTAGCGGATGGGACAGCAGCCGCGGCTGAGACAGCTGTGGAAGCGACGGCGGAGGAAGTGACCGATGCCGGGACAGAAAAATCCTCAGAGGCTGTCACAGAAGGGCTGGATGATTCAGAGACGGCCGCATCCGATACGGAGACCACAGAGCCGGTGACTGAGGCAGAATTCATCGAAGCAGCAGCGACAGTTGCGGAATCAGAGACAGAGGCTGCTACAGAAGCAGTGGCCGGGACGGAAACAGCGGCGGAATCTGGAACAGAAGCGGCCGGGACAGAGGCATCTGAGGAAACGGAGGCGGAGACCACCGTTCTGCTGCAGGGTCTGGTGACGGAGAATGGCTATACCTGTTATTATGTGGACGGTGTGGCGCAGACGGGCTGGCAGACGGTAGGGAAATCTACCTATTATTTTTATAAGAGCGCGAAGGGCTCTGTACCGAAGGGTGCCGCGGCGACGGGGCTGGTTAAGGTTGGCAGTTATCGCTATTATTTTTCATCCACCGGTGTGATGCAGACGGGTTGGCAGACAGTAGGAAAATCCACCTACTACTTCTATAAGAGCGCGAAGGGTTCCATACCGAAGGGCGCGGCTGCGACCGGCCTGATTAAGATTGGCAGTGACCGGTATTATTTTTCTTCCACCGGTAAGATGAAGACCGGCTGGCAGACCATCAATGGCTATAAATATTATTTTCTGAAGAGCAGCTCGAGCGGGAAGCAGGGTGCGGCTGCGACCGGCCTGATTAAGATTGGCAGCTATCGGTATTATTTTTCATCTGTGGGTAAGATGAAGACCGGCTGGAAGAGAATTGACGGAAATAAATACTACTTCAGTACGACCGGGTCGGGCAAGGAATACGGAGCCGCTCTGACGGGCTGGCAGACGATCGACGGATATACATATTATTTCTCATCGACGGGCATTGTGCAGACGGGCTGGCAGACCATCAGCGGCAGCAAATACTACTTCTCGTCGAGCGGTGCAATGCAGACCGGCTGGGTGACGATTGACGGCGGTGCATATTACTTTAACAGCAGCGGCATTTTGCAGACGAATGGAATCGTAGGCTCCGCGTCAGAAGGCTATGGCCAGGTAGACAGCAGCGGCAAGCGTACTGCATCGGTCGAGACCAGCGCAGTGGCGATGATCAGCAAAGCGCAGTCCTACAGCAGTAGTACGAACTGGCTCCTGATGGTGAATTCTTCTACGAACCGGGTGGGCGTGTTCTATGGTTCCTATGGAAACTGGCAGCTGAAGTACTATTTTGTCTGCGCGACCGGTAAGTCCTCTTCACCGACGGTGAAAGGCTCCTATACCGTACTTGCAAAGGGCAAAGCGTTCGGAACTACCTATACCTGCTGGTATTACACGCAGTTCTACGGGAATTACCTGTTCCGCTCGATCCTGTATGAGCCGGGCAGCATGACGCAGGTGCAGGAGAGCGGCCTTGGTACAAACGCTTCTCATGGATGCGTGCGGCTTTCCCTTGCGGATGCGAAGTGGATTTATGATAATATCCCGATCGGTACGAAGGTAATCAGTTATTAACGGTTTTCTTTACAAAAGACTTGAGGAGGTAGCTATGTCAGTGTACTATCTTGCGGTGGATATTGGGGCATCCAGCGGGCGCCATATCCTCGGACATCTGGAGGATGGCAAAATTGTGCTGGAAGAGGTTTACCGCTTTGAAAATGGCCTGGTGAAAAAAGACGGGGAGCTCTGTTGGGAATATGACCGTCTGTTTACGGAAATCTTAAACGGGATGAAGCGGTGCCGCGAGCTGGGGAAAATCCCTGCAAGCATGGGAATTGACACCTGGGGCGTGGACTTTGTGCTTCTCGACAGCCAGGATCAGGTGATTGGCAATACGGTCGGATATCGTGACCATCGTACAGACGGCATGGACGAGGAGGTCTATAAGGTCATTTCTTCCGAGGATCTTTACGCGCGCACCGGGATCCAGAAAGCGATTTTTAACACAATCTATCAGCTGATGGCGATTAAAAAGAATCATCCGGAACAGCTGGAGCAGGCACAGACGCTTTTGCATGTGCCGGATTATTTTCATTTTCTGCTGACCGGGAATAAGACCTGCGAGTACACGGAGGCGACGACGGGGCAGCTGGTTTCCCCAGTGACGAAAGACTGGGATTATGAGCTGATTGACATGCTGGGCTATCCGAGGCGGATCTTCCAGAAGCTGGTTATGCCTGGTACGGTGGTGGGCACTCTCAGTGAAAAAGTAAAAAAAGAGGTCGGATTTGATCTCCAGGTGGTAGCGCCGGCGACGCATGACACGGGGTCTTCTGTGCTGTCTGTGCCTGCGAATGATGACGATTTTATTTACATCAGTTCAGGTACCTGGTCCCTGATGGGGATTGAGCGGATGACGCCGGACTGCTCGTCCAGGAGCCGTGAGCTGAATCTGACCAATGAGGGAGGCTACGCGGGGCGCTTCCGTTACCTGAAAAATATCATGGGTCTTTGGATGATTCAGTCTGTCCGGCATGAATATTATGATGAGTACAGCTTTGCTGAAATCTGCGCCATGGCGGAGGAAGCAAAGGATTTCCCGTCACGGGTGGACGCGAATGATTCCTGTTTCCTTTCCCCGGATAATATGACGGAGGCCGTGAGAGACTATTGCCGCAGGACCGCTCAGCCGGTTCCGGAGACGCTCGGAGAGCTGGCAACGGTGATCTATGGAAGCCTTGCGGACTGCTATGCGAAGACGGCGAAGGAGCTGGAAGAGATGGGCAAGCGGGAGTATCACCGCATTCACATTATGGGCGGCGGCTGCAATGCGGGGTATCTGAATGAGCTGACTGCGCGTGCGACCGGCAAGGAAGTCCATGCGGGTCCGACCGAGTCGACTGCGATTGGCAACCTGCTGGCACAGATGCTGAAGAGAGGCGAATTTAACTCGATTGAGGAAGCACGTACCTGTGTTCATGACTCGTTTGATATTAAGGTTTATAATGAACAGACACTTTCGTGACGATCTGTGAGACAGGTTTTTGTATGTGTATTCGTACAGCGAATGCCATTCATAATATCAATATCAGGAGGGTTTTTATCATGTTAGTTGAGACAAAAGCGAGAGTCGGTGTTTTTTCCATCGCGCTGGGCGCGTATCTGCCGCAGTTTCCGCAGCTGGTGCCGGAATTCGAGGCACAGTTTGAGGCATTTAAAAAGACGCTGCCGGATACCGTGGAGATCATTGATGGCGGTATGGTGACGACAAAGGAGCAGTCTCAGGCAGCGGGCGATAAGTTCCGCGCGGCGGATGTGGACCTGGTGTTCCTGCAGCTGCTGACTTATGCGACTTCCTACAATATGCTTCCGGCAGTGCGGGACCTGGACGTGCCGGTGGTGCTGGTGAATGTGCAGAAGCTCAAGGCCCTGGATTATCAGCATACCGATATCGCTTCCTGGCTTGGGGAGGGCTATGCCTGCGGCGCGGTTGGCGAGATGGTCGCTGATCTGGAGCGGTTTGACAAGAGACATGCTGTGATCACCGGAGTCGTAGAAGGCGGAGACGCCGGCGTTCAGGCGGAGATTGAGGACTGGTGCCGCGCGGCACAGACCAGACGCAGGTTCCGCGATACCAATATCGCGCAGATCGGCCGTCCGTATCCGGGTATGATGGATCTCTATATTGATGAGACCAACCTCTATCGGCGGATGAATCTGTATACGAAGCAGTTTGACTGGGAAAAGATGTGGATCATTGCGGACAATGTGACCGATGAGGAAGCGATCCGTGCAAAGGCGCAGGACATTCTGGACACCTTTGATATTGAGGGTGGCGGAACGGTCGAGAAGGTCTGGGAGATGGCGCGGTATGTGGTCGCCTTCGAACAGTGGGTAAAGGACGAAAAGCTTGGCCTGATCGCTTCCCACTATGACGGACTCGCGACTGGTAAGGCCGGCGTACTTGACAGTATGCTGATCCCTGCGTTCTCCATGCTGATTAAGCAGGGAGTGGCCTGTGCAGTAGAGGGTGATATGAAGGTCGCCATGGCGATGAGTATCTTAAAAACGATCTCCGGTACCGGACAGCTTGCGGAAATGTATTCTATTGACTTCAACGATGACATTGCCATCATCGGACACAGCGGCTCAGGAGACGCGGATATTTCCGACAAAAAGCCGACCATGAAGATCGTAGAAGTATTTCACGGGAAGACCGGCGGCGGCTATCTGACGCAGTTTTATCCGTATCTGGGACCGGTGACTTATCTGGCGATCACGCAGGACGGCGATGGACATTTCAAGTTTGTCGTGGCAGAGGGTGTCAACGAAGAGGGCGAGATTCTTTCCTTTGGCGACACCAATATGAGAACCCGTTTCAGCTGCGGCGCACGGGAGTTCGTGAATCGCTGGAGCGAGTGCGGTCCGACCCATCATTTTGCGGCCGCGACCGGCAGGCACATCGACACGATTCTTAAGGTGGCGAAGATTTTTAACGTGCCGGTGGATATTGTGACGAGATAAAATGGATGGTTGTTTGCGTTTCGGCGGTGATTGATTCTGTATGGAATGAGGTGTGCCGCCTGTGAGGGCGAAGATGCCGTTACAGGTCACACTTGTAGAGGCAAAATTAACGTAAATCTGGTCGGGCTGTGACCTGTAACAATTATTGTGATAAATAGAGGGCAGGAAAATGAAAATTCTGGAAACGAGATTTATGCAGGGTTTTATTAAGATGGCGGACGATGGCTTCCAGCAGGGCTGGCATGAGAGAAACGGTGGGAATTTAAGCTACCGTCTGAAGCCGGATGAGGTCGAGCTGATCCGCCCGCGTCTGAACGCGCCGGGAGAGTGGGAGCCGATCGGGACGGAGGTGCCGGGACTGGCCGGTGAGTTTTTCCTGGTGACCGGCAGCGGAAAATACTTTCGTAATATTAAAGTGGATCCGGAGGTATGCCTGGCAATTATTGAGCTGGACGATGCGGGTGTAAATTACCGGATTCGCTGGGGGCTCGTGGAAGGCGGGAGACCGACCAGCGAGCTGCCGACACATCTGATGAATCATGAAGTGAAAAAGAAGCTGACGAATGACCGTCACCGCGTGATCTATCACGCGCACACGACCAATATCATTGCGCTGACGTTTGTACTGCCGCTTAATGATAAGGTATTTACCAGAGAGCTCTGGGAGACCGTCACAGAATGCCCGATTGTTTTCCCGGATGGAGTCGGTGTCATCGGCTGGATGGTGCCGGGCGGACGTGAGATTGCGATCAAGACAGCGGAGCTGATGGAGAAATACGATGTTGTGATCTGGGCTCATCATGGGATGTTCTGTTCCGGTGAGGACTTTGACCTGACCTTTGGCCTGCTGCATACCGTTGAAAAGTCCGCGGAAATCCTGGTCAAGATTCTTTCCATGAATCCGCGGAAGCTGCAGACGATTACACCGGAGAACTTCCGGGACCTCGCGAAGGGCTTTCACGTAACCCTTCCGGAAGAATTTTTGTATGAGAAACCGTGAAACGATGTTTATTGGTTACTGGTCACACTTGTAGTGGCAAAGATAACGTAAATTGGTCAGGGTGTGACCTGTAACGTTTATTGTTCCCCCGATCGTGCACCTGCTGCCTGATCAGGGGGTGTCTGTACTAAACGGTTATCGGGAGGATGTAACAAAATGATCAAAGGATTTAAAATGAAATTGTATCCGGGCCAGGAAGCGGAGTATGAAAAGAGACACAACCAGCTCTGGCCGGAAATGAAGGACATGATTCATGAGTACGGCGGGAAAAATTACACCATTTTTCTTGATCGTGAGGCATTGACTCTGTTTGACTATATTGAGATCGAGGATGAAGAAAAATGGGCGCAGAGCAATGATACGGCGATTAACCGTAAATGGTGGGATTTCATGGCGGATATCATGGAGACAAACCCGGATAACAGTCCGGTCTCTGTGGATTTGCAGAAGGTATTTCATTTAGATTAAATTTTAGCAGCCTTTCAGAACGGCAGGCCACAGACATATGATGTTTTAGCGGCATATGTCTGTAGCCTGCCGTTCTGAATAGTTACGTTAATTTTATATTGACAGATAAACGGTTTGGATTTAAGATAGCTTCGCAGCGAAGGGGCCTGATTTTTCAGGCTCTTTTTCTGATGAGGAGGAAAAAATCATGAATCAATCAAACCAGAAGGCGTTCTTTCGGCTGTCATGCCTTCCGCATCCGGGAATGCGGATTCTGAAGTCAGCGGCAGCCATCATCCTGTGCTATTTTGTCTCCTTTTTGCGTGGGGACAGCGGAATTGTATTTTACTCTCAGCTGGCGGCACTCTGGTGTATCCAGATGTATACAGCTGCCACTTTAAAAAATGCTTATCAGCGTATGATCGGTACGATCATCGGGGCTTTGTATGGCCTTGTTTTTTTGCTGCTGCGGGGAAGTCTGATTTCCATGGAGGCGCTGACAAAGACTACGATGGGTTTTCAGGTGCTCAATGCGGCGGCGATTTCCGGTATGGTGGTTCTGGTATTATATACTACCGTTCTGATAAAGAAAAAGCAGGCCTCCTATTTTTCCTGCGTAGTGTTTCTGAGCATTGTGGTGAACCATGCGGGTGATTCGAATCCGTATCTTTTTGTATGGAACCGATTTCTGGATACAGTGGTCGGCATTCTGATCGGACTGCTGGTGAATACGTTTTCCCTGCCGCGGAAAAAACGAAAGGATATTCTCTTTGTTTCCGGACTGGATGACACACTTATCGATGAGAAGGACACCATGAGCGATTACAGCCGGGTAGAGCTGAACCGGATGCTGGATGAGGGGGGCAAACTTCACCATTTCCACTATGCGCACGCCGGCCTCCCTGCTCGAGCCAATGCGCGATATTCGCCTGCGTTTGCCAGTAATCGTCATGGATGGCGCAGCACTCTACGATATTAATGAAAAGCGTTACCTGAAAAAATATACCTTGACGGTTGAAGAGACGCATGAATTGCTTGCCCTGGTGGAAAACCATGGGCTAATGTGCTTCACAAATGTGATTCTGGAGGATATGATCGTTATTTATTATCAGAACACGGAAGAAAAAGTACACGACGCTCTTGTATCGAAACTGCGGCGTTCCCCACTGCGCAATTATATCTGCCGTCGCCCGCCCCAGGATGCGGAAGCTGTCTATCTGATGCTGCTTTATCCGAAGCCGGGGATGGAAGCTTTTTACGGGGAATTGAAGCGGCGAGGCTATTGTGAGCGCTTCAAGGTTCTCTGCTATGATTCGACCGACTATCCGGGGTATGCGTACATCAAGATTTATAATCGCGAGGCTACGCGGGAGCATATGCTGACAGAACTGGAGGCGAGGCTCGGAATCAATCAAACCGTGACGTTCGGAAGTGTCTCGGGAAAATATGATGAAGTCATTCAGGGAGATATGAACCGTGTCGTGCGTATTCTGCGCAGAAAATACGAGCCGGTCATATGGAGCAGGGACAACCGATCTGCTAAAAAATAAAATCGAGAAAAACATAAGAGTGATTTTCGCAGCATATATTGAAAAAGGATGCCGTTCGCCGGTGCCGGCCGGCAGACCGGATCGGAAGAACCTGTGCAAAATGTACAGGACGTTTTGGCGGGCGTGCACAGCAAAAAACACAGGCGCACCAGAGGTTTTCTATATGAAGCGGATTTATGGAAGAGGCAGACGGGCACTCGTGGGGACTGTTATTTTTATATTTTTGCTTTCCGGGCAGGTATGCAATAAAATAAAATATACTGCGGCAGAGGAGGCGGAAAGCATTGCCGCGGAGGCTGCGCAGGAGTCTCCGCTTGATTTGTATGCTACGAGTGCTGTCCTGATGGATGGCGCCAGCGGGCGGGTACTGTATGATAAAGACGGGGATACCCCGCTTCCGATGGCCAGTACGACGAAAATAATGACCTGTATCCTGGCGCTGGAATCCATGACAGACGATGCAGAGACGGTCTGCACAGTATCTGGCACAGCCTCCGCGCAGCCGGAGGTGAAGCTTGGCATGCGTACGGGCGATACCTTCTATCTGAGCGATCTGCTCTATTCCCTGATGCTGGAGTCTCACAATGATACGGCGGTCTGTATCGCGGAAACCGTTGGCGGCAGTGTGGAGGAGTTTGCCGTCAGGATGAACGCAAAGGCGGCCGAGATCGGCTGCACGCAGACGTACTATATTACTCCAAACGGCCTGGATGCGGAGGATGAGAACGGTGAGCATCATACGACTGCGCATGATCTGGCACTGGTCATGCGTTACTGCCTCACGCAGTCCCCGAAAAGCGAAGAATTTCTGGCGGTAACACAGACTGCTTCTTACACCTTCTCCAATCTTTCCGGTACACAGACGTACAGCTGCACAAACCATAACGCATTTCTGAACCTGATGGAGGGTGCCATTTCCGGCAAAACCGGCTTCACTGGAAAAGCAGGCTACTGCTATGTCGGCGCTCTTTTACGGGACGGAAAGCTTCTGATCGTGGCCCTGCTTGCCTGCGGCTGGCCGAATAATAAGGGCTACAAATGGGTGGATACGAAAAAACTGATGAATTACGGTCTCACGGAATTTGAAGCGCGCGATATTACGGCTGTAGACATACCGACGGAAGAGCTTGTGGTCACAAACGGGCAGCAGGAAAGCGTCTCTACGATCCTGGCGGAGCCGCTTCCGACGGAAGTCCTGATGCGCGCCGATGATCCGGTCGAGGTGCGGGTGGAGATACTGCGAACCATCGAAGCGCCGGTAGCCGAGGGGACACAGGTCGGACTGGTTCACTATCTGATTGACGGGGAGGAGTATGCGGTAACTTCGATCCTCACGGAAAACGGGGTGAAGGAACGGACGTACCTGTATTGTCTGCGGGAACTGGTAAAGGAATATATGTGCTGGATTTCTTTTCCATAATTGTGAAACATTTCGTTGACTTTTGCTCTCTGCACGATTAGAATGATTGTAAATATTTCACATCTATATAATGATTCAAGCGACAAGAGGGAGGATATGAAAATGAAAAGAAAAATGGCACTGTTCCTGGCGGCGGCGCTGGCGGCTGCTTCTGTCACTCCGACTTTTGCGAGTGAGAGTATTCCTGAAGATTCTGCGGTGATTGTAGAAGATGCGGGGGAAGAGATAACAGAGGAAAGCACGGCAGCGGACACGCCTGCGTCTGGGGCGGAAAGCACAGAGGATGCGCCGCTGGTTGTCTCAGCGGAGGAATACGACCTGGAGGAGGATCTGACTTCTGCCGTTGAGGAGGATACAGACGACACGGAAAGCACGCTGACCCAGCTCGATACGCCGACCAATTTACAGTGGGGAGTCACCGACAGTGGGGAATCCTTCCCGGGCAATGTCTGTTGGACCGTTGGCGGCGCTTTGACTCAGAATCAGTACAGAGTCACTTATTATAAGGTAGAAGCGAGCGGAGATACAGTTATTTCGCAGATTACGATTAACTATGGTTCTACGAGTGAATACCAGGTACTGGATACCAATAATTTTACAGAAGAAATCCGGGAGAGCGGTACTTATTATTTTACCGTACAGGCTCTGGGGGACGGTACGACCTATTCGGACAGTGAGATTGCGGTATCAGATACCTGGACCTATGTGCAGCCGACCGAACAGTTTGCCGCGCCTGGCTCTTTTGTCTGGATAGAGAATGACAGCGACGATTCGCCGGTATCGATTACCTGGGCAAGCTATGAGGATGAGACTTATCTGTATGGCTATTATGTAGAGTTTTATGTGTCGGATCAGTCCGATGGGACAGGCACTTCCCGCGTATGGGGGTATGTATTCCCGAAGGAGAGCGGAAACAGCCAGGAGCTTGGTTCATCAGACTTTGCAGAGGGTGGCAACGGATATTATTACGCGAGAGTCCGGGCGATCTCAAATGATATCACGGTTTGTCTGACAAGTGAGTGGTCCGAGCTCAGTTCCCCTTATTATTTCAATGATGTGTATGAGGGAATTGCGGAGCAGCTCGCAGCGATTGACAGCAGCGCTTCTGAATCAGAGATCAGAACCTCGGTTCAGGCGATTGACACCGATGAGCTGGCGGCTGCTATGGCAGCGGATCAGGACAATACCGGTGTTGCGGCGCAGGTTGAGAGTCTGGAAGCGCAGGCGGGCGTGAAGACGGTGATCACCGTGACAGAGGATATGGCAGCGACCTTTGACTCCAGTCAGATCTCTGTGATCGGCGGCGGCCTGAACACCTCCTCCGGCGATGCTGAGCTGACGGTGGATGTGCCGAAGAGCGGCGATGTGATTGATACCCAATATAAGAATGCGGTAGCTTTCTCCATGAATCTGACTGGAGAGGATGTAGACAGCAACGCGCTGTCCGTTCCGGTAAAGATCACGCTTCCGGTTCCGAGTACCATTAATCCGGATTTCCTTGTAATTCTGCATTATCACCAGGGAGAAACGGAACCGGAACAGATCTGGCCGAACATTTACGAAGAGAATGGCCAGTATTACGCGACATTCGTGATCACAAGCTTCTCTGATTTTGTGATGTATGAAGACAGTGCGGCGGACATTTCTGAATTCTCGATAACATTGTCAGCGGACAGCTTTACCTATGACGGCACGCCGAAGACCCCGGCGGTCACCGTGTCAGACGGCACAATTACCCTGACAGAGGGAACTGATTACACCGTGGCATACGGCGATAACACCGAGGCAGGCACAGCCACCGTGACCATTACCGGCATCGGCGACTATGAGGGAACCCTTACCGCTTCGTTTACGATCGTAGCGGAGACGGAAACGGAAAGCGAGACAGAAACTGAGACAGAAACGGAAACCGAATCGGAGACAGAGACCGAAACCGAGACGGAAACTGAGAGTGAATCCGAGACAGAGACTGAGCCGGAATCGGAAGTGCAGACAGAAGCAGAAACCGGGGCAGAGCAGGAGACGACTCTGCTGCTGGCAGAAGACGGGAACTGGTACTATTGCGTAAACGGGGAAACAGATACTTCCTATAGCGGTATTGCAGCATATGACGGCGCTTCCTTCTTTGTCGCAAACGGTGTCCTCTGCAGTGATGCGCATGGATTAAATCTCTTTGGCGATACATGGTATTTCCTGGCGTATGGACAGATTCAGACGCAGTATACCGGACTTGCACTCTATGACGGCGAATGGTTCTACATCAAAGAAGGCGTGCTGGATACTACAGTCAATGGCCTTATCCCGTATGACGGGGAGCAATTCCTCTTTGCGGAAGGGCGGCTGCTTTTGTCCTACAGCGGCCTGTGGCTGAATTCCGCAGAGATCGGCGGAGACGACCAGTGGTATTTCATCGCGGCCGGCATGGTGCAGAATGTATCACAGGTAGCGCTGTATGACGGGGAATGGTTCGTAGTAAAGGACGGCATCCTCGACACCAGTTACAATGGAACGATCGAGTACGATGGAGCCACATTCCATGTAAAGGATGGACAGCTTTACAGCTGATAAGGAAAAAACTCGGACGGGCCGCAGTCAGTATAGGCTGGCTGCGGCCCTTTGAATATGCGCACGGCCGCGCAAGGAATATTTCTGACTAACGCCAGACGCGGCCGGCGCGGGCGAGCAGGAGTCGACGAGCCGCCTCCTACTCGATTTAACAGAAGGCTGTGAAAAGGCGGCTGATGTGGCTTTACAGACATGTGTATTTTCGGATGAGAAACATAGAAAACAGAAAGGTGGCAGAAATATGAAGGTATTAATGTTAAACGGAAGTCCGCGGGCAGGCGGCAATACAACCATTGCGCTGAATGAAATGGATCAGATCTTTAAAGCGGAGGGAGTGGAAACGGAGATTGTGCGCGTGGGCAATCAGGCCATTCGTGGCTGTATTGCCTGTGGGTATTGTGCGAAAAACGGGAAATGCGCGTTTGATGACGAGGTAAACAGACTGGCTCCTGTATTTGAGGAAAGCGATGGCCTGGTTGTCGCAAGTCCTGTTTATTATGCATCTGCAAATGCCACGCTGATCGCCTGTCTTGACCGATTGTTTTACAGCACAGGGTTCGATAAGACCATGAAAGTCGGCGCGAGCGTGGCCGTGGCGAGAAGGGGCGGGTGCTCCGCTACATACGATGAACTGAATAAATACTTTGGAATCAGCGGAATGCCGATCGCTGCCAGCCAATATTGGAACAGCGTTCATGGCCGTGAAAAAGGTGAGGCTTCACAGGATGCGGAAGGATTGCAGACCGTTCGCGCCCTGACAAGAAACATGGTATTTTTGATGAAGAGTATCGCTCTTGGGAAAGAAAAATATGGACTTCCGGAGCAGGAACCGCGGGTGGCCACACATTTTATCAGGTAAAACAGGCAAAAGTATGCGGAAGGCTGACTCCGGAAGCAGGATGTGCGCGGGAGAGCAGGAGGTGGCAAGCCGCCTCCTGCTCAATGAGTACTCATGAGAAGAATGGCGGGACAGAAGAAATATACTCGTGGTTTTTCTTCAAATGAGGACAGAAAACCCTTCATTAGCTGGCTTGCGACCATGACCAGGGATAACCGGGGTATATTGCTCTGAGTTACATGACAGGAGTCCTTCCGATTGCGAAGTGTATGATAGAAAAAACTCAGAAGCCTTTATGGCTTCTGAGTTTTTTAAATAGTCCCTAGGGGAATCGAACCCCTGTTTCCGCCGTGAGAGGGCGGCGTCTTAACCGCTTGACCAAGGAACCATGCTTGAGTATTATAACCCGGAAGCCTTAAAATTGCAAGCATTTTTTTGAAAAATTTTAAATTTCCCGTCTTCAGAAGTTAACGCTGAAATTTTCGGGAACAAAGTTCACCTCTGAGA
>JAJQGP010000076.1 GCA_021200475.1 Lachnospiraceae bacterium | reverse complement strand
TTCCACTAAGTTAACGCCATTTTTTAATGTAGAATCCTGAAGTCAGGTATCATATTCCTTTTTCAATAATTTTTCAATATATTTTTCACAATTTTTCCAAAAAGTTTTCTGTAATTCTTATTCCTTTTGTCTAAACTTAACAATTTTCGTAATTATTAATCTTTTAAGTTATAAGAGAAAAACAATCTTTTTGTTACAGGTTAATATGCCTTGCCATGCAATGCATTTATAATCGCATTCAATATTTTCAATTACCGGAGTAAAATAAGTGTACTTAAAAAGTTTCGTAAAAATAAGAACCCCTGCAGCAAAGAATCAGAACGATCTGAAAAATCACCACAGAGGTTTGATTTAAGATATTATTTGCTATACGCCGCTGCATCAGTCCAAAGGTAACCCCAGCCACTTCTTCACCTGTGCTAAGCTCTTATTCAGTACATCAGCAATCATTTCCGGATCGAAACCTTTTTTATACATATTCTTCGCTGCCTGCTCATTCCCCTGCTCGATTCCCTGTTCGATTCCTTTTTCGATTCCCTGTTCCATTCCCTGTTTCATTCCCCAGTCTATTAATTGTTCCGCCGCTTCACACATTCTTTGATAACCTCCCTTTTCCCGTTTTAAGAACCGTACCCGTTTTGACAGCATTCCCTGACTCATGTCGTCCGGATCGGCTGTTTTGAAGTATTTCATCATCTTCGCCACTTCAGAACCATCGTCGACATCCGCATTTACATAGATGACATGTCTTCCATCCTCGTATGTCTTAGCGTCTTTCCCAAATGTTTTCTTCACCCTGCTGACAGCTTCGCCCGTCTCCAGCATGTCCGTTTCGCTGATGTAGATGATATACACATCCGGCAGCTGATCATAGGAAAGCCCTTTGTCCAGACTGCTCTTATCGAGCATCGAACCATAATACCGCGTGCGCCTTGCGTGATCTACCGTATCCTTGCGCTGCATCTCGATGTTCATAAGACGGCCGCTGCCGTCCTCCGCCAGGATATCCAGGATGGCGTCCTTTGCGGTCAGATTCAGCAGACGGTACTGTCCCTTTGACTGCACGACCTTCAGGTCCTTCTGATTCAGTATCTTGCGCAGGACGTATTGACAGGCTGACGGATCCTCCAAAGCGATCGACACAAACGTATCACTCAAAAGATTCGACTCCACGATGCGTTCCACTCCCTGCCGGATCGCATCCATCCTGCTCTGTTGCACATTGCTCATAAATCCACCTCCGTAAACTCTTATAGTGTCCGTATGTCTTCTATAGTTTATCTTTGGTGTGATTGATTTGATTATAATAGAATCGCCCATGCCGTGCAAGCGGGTTTTCCGGGTTCTACAGAAGTCGTACTGATAAAAGAAACGTATTTAAAAGAGGATTATCACGCAAAATCAAAAAATATTCCAGCATGCTCCTGGAATGTAATGACACGTTTGAAATTATATATAATTATATCTTAATTATTATATTACTTCTTTTATTGTATTATTAAAACATCCATTGACTTATTATATTTTTATGTTATATCTTTATTATTCTTTCCTATTGCATATTTTAATTAAAAAAGGAGTTCTATGCCTATGGATGAAATCAACCAGATTTTTGACCGAATTTTCAAACGCATTTTCACCTTTTCCGATATGGCGATCACGAATCTGATCAACGGCCTGTTCGGTACCAATCACCCCCCCGGACAGCCAGATTGAATATTCGAATCGCGAATCTACAAAAGCAGATCTCAGTCACACGTATGCCGATATCTTTATCATTATCAATAAAACATGGCACTACCACCTCGAAGCACAGATGTATCATGACAAAACCATCATAATGCGGGTATTTGAATATGGCTTTTATCATGCTCTGGAAACACGTGAAGATAATTACACACTCCAGTTCCCGGAACCAGTAGTCATTTATTTTTGCAATGAAACAAATGTCCCGGAGACAAGCTCCATCCGTATCGTCCTGTCAGATCAGCAGGAATTCACATATACGGTAAAAAATTTCGTGTATCTCAGGCACAACCTTGAAGATCTGAATCGGAAAAAAATGATCATCTTTATCCCGTTTCAGATGGTACGCGTGAGGGATCGTCTGATGCCAGATGGGAAAATATGCCTTCTTTCAGAAAATGACGTGCAGGAATTGAAAAACTTTATCAAATCTGATATACTGGGTAGCATCAAAGCAAATCTCCAGGTTGGCAATATCATGTTAGAGGATTACAACCAGCTTTTGGAGTTAACAAATGAACTATACCAACAGATAATCCTGCAATATCAGAAGAAGGGAGGCAGTAAAGATATGAAGCCTTTACTTCCGGGAGCATTAGAACTCCCCAACGACAAATATCGTTTTCGAATTGATGAACTGGAAGCAGAAAATGCTTTGTTAACCAACGAAAACGCTTCGCTGGCCAACGAAAACGCTTCACTGGCCAACGAAAATGCTTCACTGACCAACGAAAACGCTTCACTAATCGACGAGAAAGCATCACTAACAGATAATATTCAGTCTCTTAAGCAAGTGATCGCTGAGCTACAGCTTAAGCTCAAAGCAGACATTTCTCCAAAGTGACCTGGCAAAGTCCGCACCACACAGAAAAAGCAGCCACCGGCTGCTTTTTTTCATGCATTAATTCACTTTCTGCCCTTACCCTCATATCTCACATTTTAAACCGATACCCGACTCCCCAGATGGTTTCGATATACTCTGGCTTGGAGGACTGCCGTTCGATCTTTTCCCGGATTTTTTTAATGTGTACAGTCACGGTCGCGATGTCGCCGACGGATTCCATATCCCAGATCTCACGAAAGAGTTCTTCTTTGGTGAAGACATGATTCGGATTCTGGGCGAGGAAGGTGAGAAGATCGAATTCCTTGGTCGTGAAGTTTTTCTCTTCGCCATTAATCCACACGCGGCGCGCAGTCTTATCGATCTTGATTCCACGAATCTCGACAATGTCATTTTCCTGAACATTGCTGTTGACCAGGCGCTCATAGCGCGCCAGGTGTGCTTTTACACGCGCTACCAGCTCGCTTGGACTGAATGGCTTAGTCATGTAATCGTCCGCTCCCAGTCCAAGGCCGCGGATTTTATCAATGTCATCCTTCTTTGCGGAGACCATGATAATAGGCAGATTCTTTTTCTCGCGGATTTGCCGGCAGATCTCAAAGCCATCGATCTCCGGCAGCATCAGATCCAGAATGATCAGGTCATACTCTTCTTCCAGGGAACGCTTCAGCCCTTTTTCGCCGGAATTTTCAATCTCAACCTCAAAACCGGACAACTCCAGATAGTCCTTCTCCAGATCGGCGATCGCGTCCTCATCCTCTACAATTAAGATTCTGCTCACACAAATTCCTCCTTGCTATTTATGGTTTGATTACTTCATTACAGCTCTCCGCGAATAAATTCGCTCCGGCTGTTGTTGCATTTCACTGCTGTGCAGAATTGGTTAACACATATTTCCTTATCAGGAAGTGCATGGTGGTTCCTTCGCCGACTTTACTGGTTGCCCAGATGCGGCCGCCATGGTCTTCGATGATCTTCCGCACGATGGAGAGGCCGATCCCGCTGCCTCCCTGGGAGGAATTGCGCGAGAGATCGGTGCGGTAGAAGCGGTCGAAGATATTCACGAGATCTTTGTTTTCGATCCCTTTGCCGTTGTCTTCGATCTCGGCCTGCACGTAATCTCCGGCGTCGAAGACGCGCAGCTGCACTTCTTTTTTCGGCTTATCCATGTATTTGATGGAATTGCCGATGATATTATTGATAACACGCTTGAGCTGTTCCGCATCGGCAATCACAAGAGTACCAGCCTCTACATTATTGATATAGGAGAAGCGGATCTCCCGCTCGTGCATCTCCAGGCCTACCTCCTCGGCGCAGTCGTCAAAATACTCCACAGCGTCAATCTTTTTGAAGTTGTAAGGGATGCGGTTGGTGTCGATTTTGGAGTAGAAGGTCAGCTCGTTGATCAGCCGGTCCATATCATTTGCCTTGATGTAGATCGTGCGGATGTAGCGATCCATTTTCTCCGGTGTGTCCGCGACACCATCCATGATTCCCTCGACATAACCCTTTACAGCCGTGATCGGCGTCTTCAGGTCATGGGAAATATTACTGATCAGCTCCTTGCTCTGGCGGTCGAAGGACTCCTTCTCCTCCTCCTGCATCTTCAGCTGCCGCCTCATATCGTCAAAGTCCCGGCAAAGCATACTGATCTCATCGTGACCCTTCACTTCAATTTCAAAATCAAAATCCTTCTCCTTGATCCGATGCGTAGCCTCGCTGAGCTTTTTCAGCGGAACATTGACCCCCGTATAGATCCAGATAATCATGATAAATGCGGTAAAAATAAGAATCACCGCCACTGCAAGTCCCAGATCCTGAAACAGCTTCATCGTCTGCCTTATGATCCGTCCGGCAGGAGAAATGATAAAAATACTTCCCTCCGAACCATCCTCAAACTGTACATCCAGCTGTCGCACAAACGCCTGTGTATCCTCACTAATATAAGTGCTGGACTCAGTTGTCTCTCCCGCTTCCCGGTAGGAAGGCAGATCCTCCAGCAGGACGGCCGCGTCCTCCTCCTCGTACGCGCCATCGTAATACAACTCCTCATCCACCCGCACAATCAGGTAAGAGTACCGTTCGGAAAGCTCCGCATTGATCTCATCCAGATATTCCATATCCAGAAATACCTGAACATCCTCCGCTACCTGCTCCTGCAGCTCCGTGAAAATTTCCTGCGTAGAATTGCTGATGATCTTCATGGAATTGGTAATGCTGTCCAATGTCACCGTGACCCCGTAATTATTCTCCAGCACGACCCGGTATCTCATGAAACTCAGCATAATGATGCCGAACATCAGAAATGGCACCATAATAATGATAAAAAAGGCTATGATCAGCCTGGTCTTTAATTTCATTCTCTCACCCGTATCTGTATGGCCGGAAAACCCGGATTCACATCAGAATCTCCCTTTTCCGGTCACTGCTCCCTCCTGACACAGTCACAGTGATAAACATGACCTGTAACCTGTTTTCCTAGTATAACATACACAATGTTGCATTTCATCTAAAGAAAGATGGATATTTCTAAAATTTTTATAAATTAGCGGAAATTGCCTCTATAAAAGAAAAAGGCAGACAACCGAAGTCTCTGCCTTAAACATTTAAATGAAACAGGTAGAATACCGCTCTCCTACAGATACTTCCGCAGCGCCTCCGCGCGGTCGGTCTTCTCCCATGGCAGATCAAGATCATTTCTGCCAAAATGCCCGTACGCCGCAGTCTGCTTGTAGATCGGACGGCGCAGATCAAGCATTTTGATGATACCAGCCGGACGCAGATCAAAATTCTCGCGGATGATCTCCGTCAGTTTTTCGTCGGAAACCATCCCGGTTCCGAAGGTATCTACCATAACAGAGGTCGGACGCGCCACGCCGATCGCATAGGAAAGCTGAATCTCACATTTTGACGCCAGACCTGCCGCCACAATGTTTTTCGCCACATAACGTGCCGCATAAGCAGCGGAACGGTCTACCTTCGTGCAGTCCTTACCGGAGAAAGCGCCGCCGCCGTGCCGCGCATAGCCGCCATAGGTATCCACAATGATCTTGCGCCCGGTCAGGCCGGAATCCCCATTTGGCCCGCCTACGACAAAGCGCCCGGTTGGATTGACAAAAAACTTCGTATTTTCATCCACCATATCCGGCGGCAGAATCACATCAAACACATTCTTTTTGATATCTTCATGAATCTGCTCCTGGGACACCTCCGGATCATGCTGCGTGGAAAGCACCACTGCGTCCAGGCGGAATGGCTTTCCATTCTCGTCATATTCTACCGTCACCTGTGTCTTTCCATCCGGACGAAGATACTTCAGCGTACCATCCTTACGCACCTTCGTCAGCTGACGCGCCAGCTTGTGTGCCAGCGAGATCGGATACGGCATATACTCCTCCGTCTCATTCGTCGCGTATCCGAACATCATGCCCTGGTCTCCCGCGCCGATCGCCTCGATCTCATCATCGCTCATGCCGCTCTCGGCACCTGCTCCGGTCCGCGCCTCCAGTGCCCGGTTCACGCCCATGGCGATATCCGGCGACTGCTCGTCGATCGCCGTGATCACCGCACAGGTGTCCGCGTCAAAGCCAAATTTTCCTCTGGTGTACCCAATCTCGCGCACCGTATCGCGCACAATCTTCTGGATATCTACATAGGCCGTAGTCGAAATCTCTCCCATCACCAGCACCAGACCGGTCGTGGTCGCCGTCTCGCAGGCCACCCGGCTCATCGGATCCTGCTCCAGCAGCGCATCCAGAATCGCGTCCGATATCTGGTCACAGATCTTGTCCGGATGTCCTTCTGTCACCGATTCCGAAGTAAATAAATAACGATCCATTTCATTCTTCCTTTCTTACTTTTAAAATAACAGTTCAGAACAGCAGGCCACTGGTTTGTGCTTCCATTCCGAACGATTTCAAAACAAAAGAGCCCGTGCAAAAGGCGGACTCAACATGCAATCATTAAATCCCCTTATTGTTCGAGTTTACTCGCTCAGGCTGGCACCTTCCGACTGTCCACTCGCGGTCAATCCTGTTTACCCTGTGATAAACAGATTGTGCCGGATGAATCGCGCGGGGTTGCCGTGGCTTCACAGATCCTATGTATCTCCACCACTCTGAATAAGAGAAAAGCTTTGTTAAATTGTACAGGCTATAAAGTACCGCTAATTCGCTTTGTTGTCAATAGCTTTTTCCGCCAATCTATAGTAACAGATTCGCGAAATTGTGACAAAAAAAGCGGTTATTAACTTTTTCTAAATTCCATTAAATTTTCTGAGAATGATTGACATTAATTTTCCGATTTGCAATAATGCAAAAGAAAATGGCTTAATAGTTATCAAAAAACAGGAAAGGCACAATTATGCTTGAATTAAAATCTATCAAAAAAAGATTACCTCGCCGGTGAAAACACCGTTCACGCGCTGAAGGGAATCGATCTGAAGTTCCGCAGCAGTGAGTTTGTGGCGATCTTAGGACCGTCCGGCTGCGGCAAGACGACAATGCTGAATATTATCGGCGGCCTGGATCAGTACACCGAAGGCGATCTGATCATCAATGGTGTTTCCACAAAAAAATATAAAGACCGGGACTGGGACACCTACCGCAATCACTCGATCGGCTTTGTATTCCAGAATTACAATCTGATCCCTCATCAGACGGTACTGCGCAACGTCGAGCTGGCTCTGACGCTCGCCGGAGTCTCAAAAGCAGAACGGCGCGAACGCGCCAAAGCGGCTCTGGAAGAGGTAGACCTGGGCAATCAGCTGCACAAGCGCCCGAATGAGATGTCCGGCGGACAGATGCAGCGCGTTGCCATTGCCCGTGCCCTGGTGAACAATCCGGACATCATCCTTGCAGATGAACCGACCGGAGCGCTGGACACGGAGACGAGCGTACAGGTCATGGAGATTCTGAAAAAAATTTCCCATGACCGCCTGATCATTATGGTCACACACAACCCGGAGCTGGCAGAGCGCTACTCTTCCCGTACGATCCGCATGCTGGACGGCGAGATCACATCCGATTCCATGCCCCTGACCAAAGAAGAGATTGAGAAAGAGACGCAGCGTGACCATCAGAACCGCATCCGCACTGGCAGGACGAAAAAGCCTTCCATGTCTCTCTTTACCTCTTTCGGCCTCTCTCTGCGGAACCTGACGACCAAAAAAGGACGTACTGTTCTGACCGCCTTTGCGGGAAGCATCGGCATCATCGGCATTGCGCTGATTCTTTCCATCTCCCAGGGACTGACCTCTTACATTGATGAGGTCGAGGAGGATACCCTTTCCTCCTACCCTCTGACACTGGAGGCGGAAAGCATCGACATGAGCTCCATTATGGAGACCTTTATGAATGTTTCCAACACTTCTGTAGAGCATGAAAACGACGCCGTATACCAAAAAGCCGCGCTTCAGGAAATGTTAAACGCAATGAATAATCTGGAAGAAAGTGAAAATGACCTGGCCGCCTTCAAAGCCTATCTGGAAGAACAGATGGCAGATGAAGAATCCAATCTCTACGACGCATTAAGCGGCGTTCAGTACACCTACGATCTGGATCTGGCTGTCTATACAGAAAATGTGGACGGTGAGATTGAGAAATCTGATGTGAACGATCTGCTCATAAATATCATGGCCAGCTATATGAACCTCGACTCAGAAACCATGTCTTCCCTGATGGGCGACGCGGAGAGTTCCTCTATGTCCTCCTATTCCGCCATGAGTACAATGTCAGACTCTATCTGGCAGGAAATGCTCTCCGGAAAGGACGGCTCCTGTGTCAATGACGTTCTGGAACGGCAGTATGATCTGGTCTACGGCTCCTGGCCAAACGACTACAACGAGGTCGTCCTGGTTCTCGATGAAAACAACGAAATTGACGATATGACGCTCTACGCGCTCGGCCTGATCTTCGAAGACACCATTATGGAAATCGCAGACGCGGCAAATGATGGCACTGACGCTGAAATTGATGATACCTCCTGGACTTATGAAGAAATCTGTGAGCAGGAATACCGCGTCATTTTAAGCTGTGATGCCTATTCCTATGACAGCGCGACCGGCACCTATATCGACCTGCGTGAGACAGAAAGCGGCCTTCAGTATCTCTACGACAACGCCCTGACGCTGAAGGTTGTCGGCGTCATCCGGGCAAACGAGGATGCGACCTCTGCCATGCTCGACAACGGCATTGCCTACACAAGCGCCCTGACAGAATACGTGATTGAAAAATCCCGGGAATCCGATGTAGCGATCACGCAGGCGGAAAACGAAAACACAGACGTACTGACCGGTCTGCCCTTTGCGGACAGCAGCGACAGCCTCTCCGAGGAAGAAAAGCAGGAAGCATTTCTTTCCTATATCGCGGGATTATCGGACGAAGATAAGGCAGAAACCTATATGGAAATGATGAGCATCCCGTCCGACGAACAGCTCGAAGCCTCGGTTACGGAAATGATGGCCAGCTACACCATCGATAGCATGCGCGAATCCATCACACAGTCTCTGATTTCCGAGATGAGCCTGGATGAAGAGACAGCAGCTGAATACGTAGAGAATATGAGCGATGAAGACATCGAGGCCATGTTCACGCAGGCCATCACCGAACAGATCACGGCGCAGTATGCCAGCCAGGTCGCGCAGCAGCTTGCCGCCATGAGTACCGAAGAGCTTGCCGCTGCTCTGGACACAGTAGTGGAATCCTACACCGCAGAGGAATGCGCAGATTACTACGACAATGTCATGGAATTCTCCGACAGCACTTACGAGGAGAACCTGCTCAAACTGGGGTATATCGATCTGGACATTCCTTCCTCGATCAACCTCTACGCGTCCTCCTTTGAGAACAAGGATGTGGTCGAAGACGTCATCGCCACTTACAACGATAGTGTCGACGAACTGCAGCAGATACAGTACACCGATTATGTCGGCATCATGATGTCATCCATCACGACCATCATCAACGCAATCACTTATGTGCTGATCGGCTTTGTAGCGATCTCCCTGGTCGTATCGTCCATCATGATCGCTGTCATCACCCTGATCTCCGTCCAGGAACGCACGAAGGAAATCGGGATTCTGCGTGCGATCGGCGCTTCCAAAGGCGACGTATCCAGCATGTTCAACGCCGAGACTGTCATCATCGGCTTCTGCTCCGGTCTCCTGGGCGTAGTCGTGACCGTCCTGCTCTGCATCCCGATCAACCACCTGATCCACACAGCCACCGGCATCACCAGCCTGAACGCTTATCTGCCGACTGAGGCCGGCGTCATTCTGGTCATCATCAGCATCGTACTGAACCTGATCGCCGGCGTCATACCGTCGCGAAGCGCCGCAAAGAAAGATCCGGTAGTCGCGCTGCGGACGGAATAAGTCCTGAAACAGCAGATAGGGGAGCGAACACTCCCCTATCTGATTTCTATACAATTCCCTCACCTGTTCTGCTTCTTCACAAACCGCTCCACGATATACCGGTTCGCCTCCAGCTCCTGCGTATCATCCAGCGGGGAAAGCTCTTTCTTCCCGTACTTCTTCTCCAGCGCATTTCCAAGCAGATAATCGCAGATGTGCGGATTTTTTGGCAGCAGAGGTCCGTGCAGATACGTCCCCACCACATTCTTATACAGCACCCCTTCCGCGCCGTCTTTTCCATTATTTCCAAATCCAAACAAAACCTTCCCCAGCGGCTGATTTTCCCCGATAAAGGTTCGTCCTCCATGATTCTCAAACCCGACAATCGGATACGGAAACGCTTCATTCTCAATCACTATATTTGAGATCAGCCGCGGACTGCCCTGTTCTGTATATAAATCCACTAAAGAAAGACCCGCAATCCGCCCGTCTGAGGTATCATAATAATGTCCAAGCAGCTGATACCCGCCGCAGACTGCAATCACAGAGCCGCCATCCTCTACATAAGCATGGAAGTCCTCACGAATCGTTTTCAGCTTCTCACACACCAGCATCTGCTCCCGGTCAGAGCCGCCGCCAAGCAGTACGATATCCAGGTTTGAAAAATCCACCTCATCCGTGATCTGAAACTCCCTTACCTCTGCTTCAATGCCACGCCACTCACAGCGTTTCTTCATACACTGTATATTCCCCCGGTCGCCGTACAGATTGAGCAAATCCGGGTAAAGATGTCCGATTGTCAGTTTCATTTTTACTCCATTCCTGCCAATATATTCCTGGTAGAATACAATGCCGTATAATTCACCAGCACATACAGATTCCCACATCCATCCGCGAGCCGCGCCTCAATGGCCTTCTTCACATCTTCGACCATCTCACAGGGAATATCCACATACTTCATGCGCAGCCGCATATCCTGACAGCGGATTCCGCTGACCGTGATCGAATGAATCCCTTCCCCCATCGTCCGGCCGGCTGCCTCCTGTCCATTGGAATCATCCTTCACCGAACGCACGTTCGCCCCAAAACGGTCAAAATCCACATCCCATAACCAGGAGATATCTGTCCCATCCTGTGCGTTGTCGTTAATCACAATGATGATATCTTTCTCTTTTTTATCCTCCATCACAGCCGAAATGTTCTGATTAAACCCGGCCGGATTCTTAGCCAGATTCAGTACCACATCCGTTCCATGTATCTGAAAATGCTCCATCCGTCCATTCTGCGGATGAAAAGCAGTAAGAACCTCCTCAAAATCATCAAATCCAAGCCCGGCGCTGCGGCCTGCCGCATAGGCAGCGAGGATATTATAGATATTATAAAAGCCGTGATAATTTGCGAAAATATGACGGCTTTCGTATTGATGCACGTTTCTGTCTGATTTCCAGCTTACACCATCTTTTTTCTCTGCCATTCCGCAGTTTACCCGTTTCTCAAGTACCTCAAATGAAAGTCCTTCCGACATATCTATGTCGAATGCTTCATAGTCTACCGCCGGTCTTGTGAAATCGCAGTTCGGACAGTTATATTTTCCGATCTGGCTGTAATGATAAAACTCATAATCCAGCTTCGCCCCGCATTTTTTGCAGAAGCGTCCCTCGCGGATCTCGTGCTGCTCTCCCTGTTCCTCTTCCGAAAATACGCGCTCCGTAATCCCGTAGGTGATATACGCATGCCCGCTCTCCATCGCCAGATAAGCGGACAGAGCGTCATCCGCGTTTACGATGATCTTCATATCCGGCACCATCTGCATCGCGCGATTCAGCATATCCATCGTAATATCAATCTCCCCGTACCGATCAAGCTGATCACGGAAAAGATTCGTCAGCACCATATAATCCGGCTTCATATATGGAAAAACGCGCAGAGTAGACGCCTCATCAATCTCAATGCAGGCATAGTCCGCATCCAGTGTTCCGTTATTCTTTGCCGCCAGCACAAAAGCCGCCACTACGCCCGCCAGCATATTCGATCCGGTATGGTTGCAGACAACCCTGCCATGCACAGAATTCCGGCCGCTTTGCTGCCCTCGATCCGCAGCCGCACCTGACGATAATTCCTGCTCGATCGCCGAACACAGAAGATTATTTGTCGTTGTCTTTCCATTTGTGCCGCAGACCACAAAAATCTTCTCCCGCACCTGCCCTGCCAGATCGCGTAAAATATTCGGATCAATCTTTAACGCGACCTTTCCGGCAAACGTCACACCCTGTTTGCCGGAAAGCCTGCACGCCGTACTGATGATTTTCGCCGCCCATATGGCAATCATCCTGCGTATTCTCATTCCATCTCAGGCAATATAATCCTTATATTGCCCTGTTCCTCCTTTTTCTCCTGTTCCTCGCTGTGCCTTTTTATCCTTTTCCCACATTTACCCCGGCATTCTGATTTTTCGTATCTTTGAGGCTTCCTTTTTCATTCCTGTTGCAATTTATTCTTCTATATTCTGCGAGGAATCTTGATCTGTCTCTGTGCCATCATCTGATGTTTCTTCCAGGGAATCCTGCAAGGAATCACGATCCGAATCCACATCATCATCCGCTCCGTCTTCCAGATCAGACATCCCGTCCATTACATTCTGCGAAGATGCGCTTGCACCCACCTTCGTAATGCTCGCAACCTTATCCGCGCTGCCCGTCTCTTCATCCACATCGAGATTCATCAGCTTCACACCGCTCGCCACGCGCCCGTTAATTGAAATATCCGCGCAGGACATCTGAATGATAATGCCTTCCGTGCTGATCATCATGATCTCACTGTCACGGTTCACTGCCTTCGCACCGACCACGTTGCCGGTCTTTTCGGTAATCTTATAGCATTTAATGCCCTTACCGCCGCGGCCCTGTACTTTAAATTCAGCCATTTCCGTCAGCTTGCCAAGGCCATTTTCTGACGCGGTCAGTAAATAATCTCCCTGTGCATCCAGCTGCATGCCGACCACTTCATCACCGTCCTGCAGCGTCATACCGATCACACCCATAGAAGTGCGGCCGGTGCTGCGCACATCTGTCTCATGGAAACGAATACACTGCCCGTATTTTGTCACAAGCAGGATGTCCTTTTTATTATCTGTAAATTTGACCTCGATTAATTCATCCTCTTCCCGGAGAGTAATGGCAGCAAGACCAGTTTTTCTCACAAACGCAAATTCGCTGATCGAGGTCTTTTTCACCAGGCCGCTCTTTGTCGCCATAAACAGATAACTGCCTTCTTTGTATTCTCTGATCGGAATCAGGGCGCTGATCTTCTCATCCGGCTGCAGCTGCAGCAGATTCACAATCGCCGTGCCGCGCGCCATCCGGCTCGCTTCCGGTATCTCATACGCTTTCAGACGGTAAACGCGTCCCTTGTTCGTAAAGAACATCAGATAATTGTGCGTCGACGTCATCAAAAGCTCCTCTATGTAATCATTATCCAGCGTCTGCATCCCCTTGATGCCGCGGCCGCCACGGTTCTGGCTCTTGAAATTATCCGGCTGCATCCGTTTAATATATCCCAGATTCGTCATAGTAATGATCACATTTTCATCCGGAATCAGATCCTCCGCTGAAAATTCCGTCGCATCAAAGCCAATCGTTGTCTTTCGGTCGTCTCCATACTTCTCCGCAATCACACTGATTTCTGTCTTAATCACACCCAGAAGCAGCTTTTCATCCGCCAAAATCGCCTTATACTCCTCAATTCTCTGCATCAGCTCTTTATATTCTGATTCCAGCTTCTCGCGTTCCAGACCGGTCAGAGCCCGCAGACGCATATCTACGATCGCCTGCGCCTGCGCATCCGTCAGCCCAAAGCGCTCCATCAGTCCGGTCTTCGCCGCCTGCGTATTCTGTGATCCGCGGATGATCCGGATCACTTCGTCAATATGATCCAGCGCGATCAGCAAGCCTTCCAAAATGTGAGCCCGCTCCTGCGCCTTATTCAGATCATACTTCGTTCTCCTGGTAACGACCTCTTCCTGATGCTTCAGATAAAGGCTGAGCATCTCATGAATGTTCATTACCTTCGGCTGCGTGCCGTCCAACGCCAGCATAATGATACTAAACGTATCCTGCAGCTGCGTATGCTTGTACAGCTGATTCAGAATTACATTCGCATTCGCGTCCCGGCGCAGCTCAATATTAATGCGCATTCCCTCGCGGTTCGACTCATCTGTAATCGCGGTAATCCCGTCAATCCGCTTTTCCTTCACCAGATCCGCCATTTTCTCAATCAAGCGGGCTTTATTCACCATAAACGGAAGCTCCGTCACAATAATCCGGCTCTTCCCATTATTCATCGTCTCAATATTTGTCACCGCGCGGACGCGAATCTTTCCCTTCCCCGTCCGGTAAGCCTCCTCAATGCCGCGCTTGCCTAAGATCTGTGCACCCGTCGGGAAATCCGGCCCTTTAATGCACTCCATGATCTCCTCAATCGATGTCTCCCGGTTCTCCTCCACACGGTTGTCAATCATCTTCACTACAGCGGTAATCACCTCACGCAGATTGTGCGGAGGAATATTCGTCGCCATGCCGACCGCGATCCCGTTCGATCCATTCACCAGAAGATTCGGAAAACGGGAAGGCAGCACCACCGGCTCCCGCTCCGTCTCATCAAAGTTCGGCACAAAATCCACTGTATCCTTATTGATATCCGCCAGCATCTCCATCGAAATCTTACTCAGACGCGCTTCCGTATATCGCATCGCCGCCGCGCCGTCGCCATCCACGGAACCAAAATTGCCATGGCCATCCACCAGAGGATAATGCGTCGACCACTCCTGCGCCATATTCACCAGAGCGCCATAAATTGAGCTGTCCCCATGCGGATGATACTTACCCATCGTATCACCCACGATACGTGCACACTTTCTGTGCGGTTTATCCGGCCCATTATTCAGCTCAATCATCGAATACAGCACCCGCCGCTGCACTGGCTTCAGTCCATCCCTTACATCCGGCAGCGCACGCGATGCAATTACACTCATGGCATAATCAATATACGACTCCTCCATCGTCTTCTTTAAGTCAACTTCTTTAATCTGGTCAAAAATATTGTCTTCCACTTGAAAACTCCCTTCCTGCTGACCACCAGATACAACATCACAAAAATATGCAGGCGTGTCCGAACCCATCCTCCCTGACACGGGCGTACATCAGCTTATATCCAGATTTTTTACTTTGCGTGCGTTCTCCTCAATAAATTCCCGCCGCGGCTCCACCTGGTCGCCCATCAGCGTTGTAAAGGTCAGATCAATCTCGGACGACTGTGCGTCGTCCATCGTCACTTTCTTCAGAATCCGCTTCTCCGGATCCATCGTCGTCTCCCACAGCTGCTCGGCATCCATCTCTCCGAGCCCCTTATAGCGCTGAATCTTATTGTTCTGGTCTCTTCCGACCTCACTTATAATCGCCTGCAGCTCCTCATTACTGTAGGCATACCACACCTTTTTGTTCCGCTCCAGCTTGTACAGCGGCGGCATGGCCAGATAGACGTATCCCTGTTTAATCAGCTCCGGCATGAACCGATACAGGAAGGTCAGCATCAGAGTTGCGATGTGCGCACCGTCCACATCGGCATCCGTCATAATGATAATCTTGTGATAACGCAGCTTCGTGATATCAAAATCCTCATGGATTCCCGTCCCAAACGCCGTAATCATCGCCTTGATCTCCGCATTGCCGTAAATGCGGTCCAGTCTTGCTTTTTCTACATTCAGAATTTTTCCGCGCAGCGGCAGGATCGCCTGCGTCGCACGGCTTCTCGCCGTCTTCGCGGAGCCGCCTGCGGAATCTCCCTCGACGATAAATATTTCACAGTTTGCCGGATCCTTATCCGAGCAGTCCGCCAGCTTTCCGGGCAATGCCAGTCCGTCCAGGGCCGATTTTCTTCTGGTGAGCTCCCGCGCTTTTCTGGCCGCCTCGCGCGCCCGCTGCGACAGCACGGATTTTTCCACAATGCTCTTTCCGACCTGTGGATGCTGCTCCAGAAAAATCTTCAGCTGGTCAGTCACGACACTTTCTACCGCGCCGCGCGCCTCGGAATTGCCCAGCTTCTGCTTTGTCTGCCCCTCGAACTGCGGGTCTTCAATCTTAATACTGATAATCGCGGTCAGTCCCTCACGGATATCATCGCCCAGAAGATTCTGGTCGCTGTCACGAATCAGTTTATTGGAACGCGCATAATCATTAAACGTCTTCGTCAGCGCATTCTTAAAGCCGGTCAGATGCATGCCGCCCTCCGGCGTCGTAATATTATTTACAAAGCTATAGCAGCTGTCTGTGTAAGAATCATTGTGCTGCATGGCAACTTCCACATAGACATTGTCTTTCATGCCCTCGCAGAATATGATATCCTCGTACAGCGGCACCTTCCCTTTGTTCAGATAAGTCACAAATTCCTTGATGCCGCCTTCATAGTGGAAGGTCCGCTCCACCGGCTCTTCCTCGCGCTCATCGCGCAGCACAATCCGGATGCCCTTTGTCAGAAAAGCCATCTCCCGCAGGCGGTTTTTTAAGGTATCAAAATCAAACACGGTCTCATCAAAAATCGTGTCGTCCGGAAAAAATGTCACTACAGTACCCGTCTTCTCCGGTTCACAGTCTCCGACCACCTTCAGCGGATACATCACCTTGCCGCGCTCATAGCGCTGCTGATATATCTTGCCCTCATGGAAAATCTGCACTTCAAGCCAGTTCGAGAGCGCGTTCACGACCGAAGCACCCACACCGTGCAGGCCGCCGGACACCTTATATCCCCCGCCGCCAAACTTTCCGCCCGCGTGCAGCACCGTAAACACCACCTCCACCGCCGGAAGTCCTGCCTTATGATTGATCCCGACCGGAATACCGCGGCCATTGTCCGTCACTGTCACCGAATTATCCCTGTGAATCGTCACCGTAATATAATCACAGAATCCGGCCAGCGCCTCGTCAATCGCATTATCCACAATCTCATATACCAGGTGATGCAGTCCCCTTGCCGAAGTGCTGCCTATATACATACCCGGGCGCTTTCTCACTGCTTCCAGGCCTTCCAGAATCTGGATCTGATCCGCGCCGTATTCCGCCGCGTCCGCGTCAAGAGAGCCGGCCTGGTCAAATTCCTTTTCCTTATCGTCCTCCAGTTTTCTGGCATTCTCCGCAGAATCAGCTTTCTCCGGTAAGTCAAACACGTTATCCATATTTACTTCTTTTTCTGTACCTGTTGTACCCATTCCACTCCTCCTGCTGCCACCTGATACAGCTTATTTATCTGAAAATTATGATTCACAAAATCATCCACACCCGTGCAGGTAATCATTGTCTGGATATCATGTATGTTATCCAGCAGATACCGCTGCCGGTTGCCATCCAGCTCCGAAAGTACATCATCCAGCAAAAGCACCGGACGTTCCCTGGTACTCTGTTTTACAATCTCGATCTCAGACAGCTTCAGCGACAAAGCCGCTGTCCGCTGCTGCCCCTGAGAGCCAAACTTCCGGATGTCGACTCCATCCACCAGAAAACAGAGATCATCCCGATGTGGTCCCGCATTGGAAACCTTCGTCCGGATATCTCTCTCCCGGTTCGCACTTACCTTCCGCGAAAATTCTTCTTCTTCTACATCATTTTCATACTCCAGCAGAAGGGTTTCCCTGCCGCCGGAAAGATTCCCATGAATGGCTCCGATGAGCTTTCCCAGCCTTTCTGAAAATTGTCTGCGCAGCCGGATAATGACCGTTCCATACTGCACCAGCTGCAGATCCAGTACATCCAGAACCGCATCCGCGTCGCGGCTGAACGCGTAATCCTTCAATAAACGGTTGCGCTGCGCCAACACCTTATTATAACTCGAAAGATTAAAAAGGTAAATCTTATCCAGCTGACAAAGCTCCATATCCAGAAATTTTCTTCGCTCGGAAGGCCCGTTTTTGATAATATTCAGATCCTCCGGCGAGAAAAAAATAAAACTTCCAAGTCCCACCAGATCCGCCGCTCTGCGAACTGGCGTCCCATTGATCGCGATCCCTTTCGACTTATATTTTTTCAGATGCATATCAATCCGGTGGGGAACCTCCCCCTTTCGGATCTGCATCCTGATATGTGCTTCCTCCTCGGAAAACTGAATCATATCCCGGTCACGCGCCCCTCTGTGGCTGCGTGTCGTGCCGCTCAGATAAACGGCTTCCAGAATATTTGTCTTCCCCTGGGCATTGTCCCCGTAAAAAAGATTGGTTCCACGGTCAAATTCCAGCTCCAGACTGCTGTAATTCCGAAAATGATCCAGTTTTATTGATTCCACAATCATTGTGTCATTTCCACGTCCTTACATCGGTCAAATTCAGTTACGCCTCATGTGCACAAATCTGAATTCTGACATTACCGCACACAACCTCATCTCCCGCATGCAGCTTTTTTCCGCGCTGCAGCTCCGTCTGGCCATTCACCAAAACCTTACCGTCCAGAATCATAAACTTTGCGTCCACGCCGCTGTCCGCAATATGCGCAGCTTTCAGTGCCTGGCCGAGCTTGATATATTCATCCCGCAGTTTAATCTCTATCGTATCCATAAATTCTGTCAATCCTTTCTGACGGGCGTGATCTGTCACGCCATCCGGCATCACAGGTCACACCCGGACTGCTTTACGTTATCTTAAGCACAGGTGTGACCTGTAACGGAATCCATATCAGTCCACAAAATTCACCGGCAGTATCATATAATTATAAGTCCCTGCCTCATCACGTATAAAACAGGGGGACTTTGTATTCATATAGTATATATCAACCAGTTCATCGTCAATCACCCGCAGTGCATCCAGCAGCAGCCGCGGATTAAATCCGATTTTGATCGGCCTGCCTTCCTGTTCTACCTCAATGGTATCGTTCAATGTACCGATCTGGGAAGAAACCTTCATATCCATCACGTGATTTTCAATGTTCAGGATAATCGGCCGGTTATCTCCCTCCTTCACCATCAGAGTCGCGCGGTCAATACAGCTCATAAAATCCTGCCGGTTGATTGTGATCTTTGTCTCATAAGCGTTTGAGATCATTTTATCCACCTGGAAATAATTGCCCTCTATCAGTCTGGAGACAACGATATTATTATCAAATACAAATAAAATGTGATTTTCTGTAATATAAATATCTACTTCATCCTCTGTTCCTCCAGAGAGAATTTTGGAAATCTCATTCAGTGTTTTGCCTGGGACAATGATTTTTTTATCTTCATAAGGATCCTTCAATTCTATTTTACGAATCGAAATACGATGTCCGTCGAGAGAAATCACACGCAGCTGATTTTCTTTTATATCAAAAAGTTCCCCGGTCAGTACTTTGTTCGTATCATTTGTGGCAATTGAAAAAATTGTCTGTCGGATTACTTCTTTAAGAGTAAACTGTGAAAGACTGATTTTATAATCCTTCTCCACGAAAGGCAGGTAAGGAAAATCATCCGGTTCTAATCCCATAATATTAAATTTTGCTTTTTCACAGAGGATGGTAACGCTGTTCTTTTCATCCACAGATATCGTGACGTCACTTTCCGGAAGTTTTCGGATGATATCAAAAAAAAGCTTTGCATCCAGAGCAATGATTCCTTTTTCACTGACAAATCCGTTCACACTGGTTTCGATGCCAAGTTCCATATCGTTTGCTGTAAATTTAATATCCGAAGAAGAAGCGTCAATCAGAACACACTTGAGGATCGGCATGGTAGTGTTAGCGGGAATCGCTTTTGTTACTGTATTAAGAGCCTTTATGAGGTCTGATTTGTTACATATGATCTTCATAATAAATACTTCCTTTCGTAAGTGATTTTATGATTCATTCAATTTTCCGGTCTGGGTACCCTTCCGGAGAGTGAAAATGCTCTGTCTGTGTACGCGCGCGTATATATTTATTAATTAAAAAAATACGTAGCCGTAATAATAAGGGGTGTGGATAAGTGTAAAACTTCAGTTTTTCCAGGCAGACAGCCAAAAATTGGGTTGTAAAACTCTGTGGGATTCCGCCGAAAGCGACGGGGATAACTGACGATTTATCCACACAGTCTGGCCGTTTTCCGGAGCGGATGGGTTCCGGATTTCTGAAAATTCGCGAAAACGATCAACCGGAATCCACATGCTATTCACACGGTATCCCTCTGTTTGGGTGTGGATAAGTGGATAACTTTGTGGATAACTTATCCCGGGTTAATCTTCTTTTTCAGAATCTCAATCGTGTTTTTTGTATTTTCGGAGGTCTTTATCTCATTGGCAATTTTCTTCTGGCCATGAATAATTGTGGAATGATCCCTTTTCCCCATAATCTCGCCTACACGTTTGGTGCCGCAGCTGGTCATCTCCAGGCAAAGGTACATGGCAATCTGCCGTGGAAATACGATTTCCGAGCTGCGTTTGCTGCCTTTCAGATCCTCCGGTGTAACGTGGAAATGCTCTGCGACCGTCGAAATAATCAGATCCGGTGTGATTTCCCGTTTACTGTCCGGAGAGATGATATCCCGCAGGGATTCCTCCGCCAGTGCCACGTTGATTTCCCTGCCTTCCAGGCGGCTCATGGCGATGAGCTTGTTCAGCGCGCCTTCCAGTTCCCGGATATTGGACTTCACATTCATGGCAATGTATTTGATGACTTCATTGTCAATGTTGTACCCGTCCATTTCTTCTTTTTTCTGTAAAATCGCCATCCTGGTCTCAAAATCAGGCGAGGAAATATCGGCAATCAGTCCCCACTCAAAGCGCGAACGCAGACGAGCCTCCAGGGTCTCGATCTCTTTCGGCGGCTTATCGGAGGAGATGATGATTTGCTTCTTATTATTATGGAGCTCATTAAAGGTATGGAAAAATTCTTCCTGAGTCGATTCCTTTCCTATTATAAACTGGATATCGTCAATCAGCAGGACATCCACGCTTCGATATTTCTCGCGGAACTTGGACATGGATGTTGCATTGCCATTACGGATCGCGTCAATGACCTCATTTGTAAACGTTTCACTTGTCACATAAATCACACGTCTGGACGGATCCTCATTGAGGATAAAATGGGCGATCGAGTGCATCAGGTGCGTCTTGCCCAGTCCGGCTCCCCCGTAAATATAGAGCGGATTGTACATACGGCCTGGAGATTCAGAGACTGCGAGCGCCGCCGCGTGTGCAAACTTATTGTTATTTCCGACTACAAAGGTGTCAAACGTGTACTTCGGATTCAGTCCGGCGCGTTCAGAGATCACCCGCTGGCTGTCCGCTGTATTTCCGGTCGGAAACTTTTCCCTCGAAGCTTCACTTGTCTGCTCCGCCTGTTCCGGCAGGATGAAAGCGAGGTCGTACTCTTTCCCGGTGTACTCCGCGATCGCCACCTTGAGCGGGAAGGTGTATTTTTTTGTAATATAATCGACTCCGACCTGGCCGGAGGGCACAAGAATTGTGATGGTGTGATCCGTCACTGTATGGATCAGGAGCGGCTGCAGCCAGGTTTTGAACGCAATATCAGAAAGTTCATGCTCCTCCTTCACTGTGAGGAGTATGTCCTTCCATTTTTCTCTTAGTAAGTCCATATCTTTATCTCCAAAATTGTAACGATTCAGAAC
>JAJQGP010000112.1:15760-21861 GCA_021200475.1 Lachnospiraceae bacterium | reverse complement strand
ATCTGACCGCAAAGGACGCCATCCTGGATATCCTGGCGGAGGACGGCAGCGGCCGACTTCTGAATATTGAGATGCAGCGCAAGAATACGGTAGACCATGCAAGACGCACGCGGTATTATGGCTCGATGCTTGATAAGAGCAGCCTGGACAAAGGACTTTCCTATGACCAGCTGCCGGATGTGTACATCATCTACATCAGCGAGACGGACATGCTGGAGACGGGCGAGGCTGTCAGCAGGGTGAAGAAAACATTTGGGAAAGACGCTAAGACATACGAGGATGGAAGACATGTCATCTATGTAAATGCGGATGTCGACGATGGTTCTGAAGTGGCGAAGATGATGAAATACTTCAAAACAGCCGATCCGGACGACATGAGTCAGGGAATGCTGTCAAAACGGGTACGGTTCTTAAAACGGGAAAAGGGAGGTTATCAAAGAATGTGTGAAGCGGCGGAACAGTTAATAGACTGGGGAATGAAACAGGGAATCGAGCAAGGAATCGAACAGGGAATTGAGAAAGGAATCGAACAGGGGAATGAGCAGGCAGCAAAGAATATGTATAAAAAAGGCTTTGATCCGGAAACGATTGCTGATGTACTGAATAAGAGCTTAGTGCAGGTGAAGAAGTGGTTGGGACTGCCTTCGGACTGATGCAGCGGTATTTTTTTGTTTCCACAGTATAAACGGATGGCGCATGGTGAAAACCATGCGCCTTTTGTGACACTATTATATAGGATAGTTATCCACATCTATCCGGACTTTTCCACATTTCGAAACTTGTTAAGCCTCAGAAGTGGTTTGATCCTGTGGATAAGTGGCGAAATGAAAATAAATGCATACTTGAAGTTTACAGGAACTTTGAAAGCAATCCTGTTTTTCCTTAACGGCACTTAAAACGTTGATATTTACGAAAATTGTTAAGTTTGAACAAACAAGGTCGTGTTAGAAGAAATATTTTTGAAAAAAATGTAAATTTTCTGTTGCAAAACAAGAAAAAAGTACTAAGATGATGGCAAACTAGCCGGAGTGTCACTGCATAAAGGGTGTAGTGAACAGCAATTTGAAAGGCATCATGCATTTTCAAATTATGAGAAAGGGGAAAGAGTATGCGTAGAGGCAAAAAGACATCCCGGGGAGGGCGTTTACTGGCTATAGTTCTGGCTATGGCTATGGTGTTCCAGCAGGCAGGTATTGATACGCTTGCGGATGAGCTGTACTCCTCAGGCACAGAGGTCACGGAGACGGAGGCTGTTTCTGAAGCTGTCGAAGAGACAACTGCAGCGACCGTGGAGGAGACGACTGCGGCGGAAGAGACAACAGCCGTGGAGATAACTGCCGAAGAGACAACGGCTGCGGAGACGGCTGCAGCCGAAGAAACGGCAGACGAGGCGGAAACAGCCGCTGAGGCGTCAGAGGATGAGACCGATGCGGAAGCTTCCACAGAGGCGGAAACTGCTCTGACCGAGGAGTCCAGTGAGGCGGAGACCGGAGACGCCGAGGAGGCAGAATCCGAGTCCGAGAGCGAAGTGGAATCGGAGTCCGAATCAGAGACGGAAGAGGAGACCGAGACAGAGGTCTACGGCACTTCCTTTACTTATACCGGAAGCAACGTGGAGATCACTGCGACTGCTTCCACGGATGCGGAAATTCCGGAGGACGCAAAGCTTCAGGTCACGTATCTGAAGTCAAACAGTGACGCGTATAAAAATGCGGTAGAGACCATCGAGAGCCAGCTGGGCGAACAGCTTGGCCTGAATGAGGATGGGGCAGAGGCAGCGTATGTACTTTACGATGTCTCATTTGTATGTAATAGCGAAGCGGTCGAGCCGAAAGACGATGTGGCCGTGACAGTCGTGTATACGGATCCGATGGATCTGGGAATCGAGGGCGAGATCACTGCGAAGGAAGTTGTCCTGGTCGACGACAGCGCGACAGCGAAAATCGCGACTGACTATATCTCCGTGAGCGAGGACGGAGAGGTAGCTGCTTTCGGGTCAACGCAGGATAGCTTCACGGTGATCGGCGTGGTGGTGATCGCGGGTGAGGCGGAGGAAGAGACTTCGAGCGAAGCGGAAGAGGAAACAGAAGACGGGAACGATGAAAAGTCTGAAGAAGAAGTTGTCGTGACGGAAGCTGAGACAGAGGAGGAAACCTCACAGACAGAAGAGACAACGGAAACCGAGAAATCTGATTCTGCGCAAACTGAGGAAATGATCGCAACCGAAGAAACGGATCTGTCTACTGAGACAACCGAAGATTCTACGAGTGAGGATGAGTCAGAGAGCGAGACAATCGAGACCTCTTTGGAGGAAACAGAAGAAGTTACGGAAGCGCTGACGGAGGCGCAGAGTGTGACGGAAGCGGAATCCGAAACGTCGGAGACAGAGGAAGAGTCTGAAGAGATCGCGGAAGACAGTACGGAGAATGTAACAGAGGAAGAAACAGAGAAACTGGTTCTTCTCGGAAGTTCTGCGAAAAAGTCCAGCTTTTCAGCAACAAGTGAAAATATTACCGCAAGTGTGCAGCTTTCTGAGTCCATCTCTGCGGACGCGCAGCTTGTGGTAGAGACCGTAGCAGATACTTACGAAAATGCTGGAAGTCTGGCAACTTCGTTTGCAGGTTCTGCGGGAATTACACTTTCTGATTATATAGTCCTGGATATCCATTTTGAAGATGGAGAAGGAAATGAAATCGATTACAGCGGCAGTGCGACTGTGACGCTGTCTTTTGAGACGCCAATTTTGGATGGTGATGAAAGTACAGCGGCGATGGTATTCCATATCAATGGCGATGAGATAGAATATCTTGCTCCGGAGACGGATTATACAGATTCGACTACAGGTGTGATCAGTGGAATCACATTTACGACGACGAGTGGTTTCTCACCGTATGTGATCGGGTTGGGTGGCTATGGTGTGAGTGCAGTGTCTACAAGTACATCTTCAGACCTTTCGGATTTCATAACAGGTATGGATATTTATGTTGATGGAACTGCGGTGTCTTCAAGTTCTCTTGTAAGTCCATCTACTTCCTTCTCGTTTGAGATCCATTTTGAAGAGACATCCACAGATCTGCGTATGGAGCAGACTATGTATATGACAATGCCGAATAATCTGGTAAATTATCCTACATCGGGCAGTGTCTATGATGATAGTGGTGTTGTTGTTGGAACATATACAGTTGATTCGAATGGAAAAGTTACCATTACGTTTACAGATGAGTTTATGGCAAGAGCTGACAGCGGACTTATTTCTGGTACATTCAAGTTTTCCGCAAATATCAGTTCATCTGAAACTGGGGAAACTGTAACAATTACTATTCCAGATACTACAATTTCAAAGGAAGTTTACATTAATCGAAATCCTTCTCTTTCGGCAAATAAAACGTATTCATATGATTCGGATACAGGAATTATTACGTATACGCTGACAGTCACCGCTGATAATGGAGACTTCACTGATGTTACCTTATATGACACGATTAGCAACTACCTTACGATCGTAGATTCAAGTGGAAATGCCTCCAGCTCATATTCATGGGTTAGAAGTGGAATAACTACACATCATGGATCTTTTACAGGTGGAACAGAAAATACAGCTGATAATACAACTACATACACTATCTATATAGGTTCACTGACAGAAGGTCAGACTGTGACGGTTACGTATTACGCTAAAGTCTCAGATGAAGTCCTTGAGAAAATTAGAAATGGGGAAATTACTGAGGTTGGAAACTCATTAGAGGCATCCGGAAAAAATAAAAATGAGGAAAAATGGAGTAATGACCCGTCTGTAGATGTTGTAAAAGAATTTAAGAATGAAACATGGTTTTCGAAGTACAGTTCGGGAACAACAACAGTGGGTGACAAGACATATCTCACCTGGACGGTGAAGTATAATGTGGATGCAAAAGAGTCCGTATATGGAAATGTTGTGACGGATACAATAGCGTCTAATAATTATACAAATATAGCAGCCGGGGACACAATTACTGTTACACGTTCAGATGGAGTCACATTTACTATAACTGCCAGTGCGGATGGAACGTGGTCGTATGAGATCGGATCAAATGCGGCAGATACGTATACATCGGGCAAAGAATATTATACGTATACATTTGAGTATAAAACTGAAGTAGACGCCAGCGCTCTTGAGTCTTTAATTGGAAAGGTAACAATTACAAATAGTGTAGAAGATGATCAGGGACATTCAGGCAGTGGAACAGGAAATATTACTGGTACTGCGACAGAGCCAGCAAAAACTGCTGATGAGATTACGGAAGATTATGTAGAGTGGGAAGTAGAAATTACAGTGCCTGCTGGAGGAATGTATATTTATCTATATGATGAATCCTATGCATATGATCCTATAACTTATGCTGTAGTTAAGGTAGACGTGGATACAGATACTATTGAAACTTCTTCTAATTATTCTGGAAATGTTATATATCAGAAAACAGAAGATGGAAAAGGGTATTTCTTCTTTGGAAGTGATGTTAGCAGTAGCAAAACAGTTGTTGAAAATAAGGCTGCTTCATACATTGCCAATGATGGAAACAGTGAGATAAAAATTACAATTACATATCAGACAACAAATAAAGATGCATATTATGGAACTGCTTTGGCGGATGGATCTACTGTGACTAATTATATTAGTTATAATAATTGGTCTACTTCGGCTACTGCAGTTTTGCCTGCTGATATTGATGTAGATAAGATGCAGGTTGGATCATACCAAACGGCATATTACGATGTCAGTGGTACCGGTGAGCAATATATATGGAAAACTGAAGATAATTATGTGACATATTGCGTTGTAATTAATGGCAATCGTGCTTTGGATTTTGGTTCTGAAGCAGATGTTATAGTCACAGATACGCATAGTACTAATATGTCCTATGTTTCCGGTAGTGCAAAATTAATGCGCACGTCAAATATATATGGCTCAGATTGGTATGGTAGTGCAATTCAAGGAACAAATGGTGCTTCATGGTTAGATATAGTTTCAGCGAGTGATAGTGGGGGAGTTTTGACCATTAATTTAGGAAAGCTTACTGGAACTTATTCAGATAATAAGCCATATATTTATATCCTTTATTATCAGATGGAGGTAGATAGTACACTTGTAACATCAAGTGATGGAACGAACCTTTCAAATTCTGTAGAAGTAAGTGCTGAAGAAGGTGCGGCAACAGGTGTAGATAATGTAAATTATACGTATACAAGTCCACTTTTCACAAAGGCACTGATTACCAGTCCTGTAGAAGATAATCAGTATACGGCTACTTTTAGGATTACTGTATCAGGAAATTATAAGAATACAAGTAATCAATTGATTATTAATGATGCGTGTGTAAATCTTAATTTGGATTACACGACGCTAGTAGTAAAAAAAGATGGAACAGAAATAACAGATTATACAGTAGCTGTAACTAGCAGTGGAATGACTATAACAATTAATAATGTTGTAGATTCCTCAACATATGTGATTGAGTATCAGGCCAAAGTAACCGGTGCGGTTGGTACGGAAATTACTTATTCTAATACTGCTACAGTCAGCGGATATGAAGATCAGTACTATAAGGTAGAAAATAAAGTTACAAAAACACAGCATGCTGCCAGTACTGTGAATGTTAGTGGTTATGCACTTGAAGTTTATAAGTATAATAATGCGAGCGCAACTAGTGGATTAGCGGGAGCAAAATTTAAAATTACAGATGCTAGTGGAAATACGTTAAAAGATAACATCACAACCGGAAATGATGGTATGACGACTAGTATAATTTCACTTAGTCAAAGTGTAGATGGTACTGTATTTCAAAAGTATACACTTTACTATCTTGTTGAAACAGATGCGCCAAGTGGATATACTAAATTAACTGATCCTATTGCATTTTATTTTACAACTTATGAATTAAGTGCGAGTGATTTAGCTACTAAAGGGTTGACTGATGCAATAGCACTTTATAGTGATTATGATTCGACAAGTACGAGTAATATAATAGCTTATCTGGAAGTTGGAAATAGTGAGCAGACGGATGGAAGTATCACGGTAACGAAGAACGTGACGTACAACAACGTGGCAGATGATGTGACGGAGA
>JAJQGP010000112.1:14032-15660 GCA_021200475.1 Lachnospiraceae bacterium | reverse complement strand
GTGACGATCGAGCGCGATGCCCTGAACAAGACAGCGACGATCACGAACAACAAGAGCGAGACTGGGCAGATCACGGTAACGAAGAACGTGACGTACAACAACGTGGCAGATGATGTGACGGAGACGTTCTACGTGGCGCTGTATGACAGCAACGGAGACGACAAGCAGCTTGTGAGCGAAGTGAAGGCGATCAGCCTGACGGACGCGAGCACGGGTACGGCAACCTTCACCGGCCTTACGGTAGGTACAACGTACTATGTGTATGAAACAACGCAGGACGGAACAGTCGTTGGGAGCGGTTACGCGTACGCGGTAGACGGCCAGGGGACGGCAGTGACGATCGAGCGCGATGCCCTGAACAAGACAGCGACGATCACGAACAACAAGATTACAGTCGAGATTTCCGTGATTAAGGACTGGGATGATAGCAGCAACCAGGACGGAAAGCGTACAGAGAGTGTAACAGTAAAGCTTCTGGCAAACGGAGAGGACACAGGAAAGACAGTGACCTTGAGTGCCGAGAACAATTGGACGGCAAGCTTTGAAGACCTGGCTAAGTACAACAACGGAACAGAGATCACCTACACGGTAGAGGAAATTGAAGTACCGGAAGGCTATACAGCAGCTGTAAATGGAAATGCAACTGATGGCTATACCATCACGAACACACACGCCGGAGACAACAATCATCAGTGTAGAGAAGGTGTGGGATGACAACAGCAACCAGGACGGAAAGCGTACAGAGAGCGTAACAGTGAAGCTTCTGGCAGACGAAGAGGACACAGGAAAGACAGTGACCCTTAGTGCTGAGAACAACTGGACGGCAAGCTTTAAAGACCTGGCTAAGTACAGCAATGGAACAGAGATCATCTACACGGTAGAGGAAATCGAAGTACCGGAAGGTTATACAGCAGCTGTAAGCGGGAATGCGGTCGATGGATATACCATCACGAATACGCATATACTGGAAACGGTAGACGTAGAAGGAACCAAGACCTGGAACGACAACAACGACCAGGATGGAATCCGCCCGACAAGCATCATGATCAACCTCTATGCAGACGGCACCCTTGTGGAAAGCAAGGAAGTTACAGCGACAGACAACTGGAGCTGGAGCTTCACTGACCTGCCGAAGTATGCGGATGGCAAGGAAATCGAGTACACGATTACCGAGGACACAGTAACAGGCTACACGACCGCAGTGAATGGCTATAACGTGACGAACACGCATACGCCGGAAACGGTAGAAGTAAGCGGAAGCAAGACCTGGGATGACAGTAACAATGAGGACGGCAAGCGTCCGGAAAGCATCACAATCCGCCTGTATGCAGATGGAACAGAAATTGACAGCAAGACAGTGACGGAGAAAGATGGCTGGAGTTGGACATTCGAAGACCTTGATAAGTATGCAGATGGTGTCGAGATCGAATATACGATCACGGAGGATGCGGTAGCGGAATACACAACCACAGTGAACGAATATGATGTGACGAACAGCCATACGCCGGAAACCGAAACAGAAACGGAAGAAACAGAAACCGAGACAGAAACAGAAACCGAGACAGAAACAGAGACTGAGACAGAAACAGAGACTGATACAGAAACAGAAACAGAGACAGAAACTAAAA
>JAJQGP010000112.1:0-14022 GCA_021200475.1 Lachnospiraceae bacterium | reverse complement strand
CACCCCCCTCCGCCGCCCCCCGACCCACCCCCGCCCCACCCACCACCACCGCCCGACCCAGAACCCCAGACAGAAACGGACACCGAGACCGAAACAGAGACTGAGACCGAAATCGAAACCGAATCAGAGACCATCACCACAAACACGAAGGTTTCTATCACGAAGACCCTGATGCTTTCGAATGGCACGGTTATCGGTGCGGAGAATGAGACGTATTATGTAGCGCTGTATGAGGATGAGGATTGTACGATTCTTGCTTCAGAAGTGATGGCTTTGAATTATTCCTGGTCATCGTCTGCTACGGTATCGATTACCGGCCTGGAGGTTGGAAAGACCTACTACATTTCGGAATGCGATGCGAGCGGAAATGCGGTGATACTGGGCACGACGGCGGATGGTACTATCTATACGCCGGAGTATAACGGAGCGAATACCTTCGTTCTGGAGAATGAGAATTCTTCTGTAACGGCATCGTTTGCGAATGAGTATTATGATTTGCCAGATCAGTTCTACTATGAAGGATATCTGACGATCACAAAGAAGCTGCTTGGTGTGGATGGAGATCCTCTGTACAGTGACGCGGTGTTCTACGCCGGAATCTTTGATGATGCATCGTATACGACCCTGTCGAGTCGTGTGGACGTGAATATCGTGGAGCTGAATCTGGCGGGCGGCGCTGAAGTCAGCCAGACGATACCGGTATCTGTATCGGGAGACGAAGCAGTGACCCTGTATGTAACAGAGGTCGACGCGAATGGAAATCCGATCGCGGGTGCAAGCGGGTTCCTGTATACGGTGACCGTAGATGGATCGACCGTGACACTGGACAGCGCGAACCTGAAGGCATCGGTAGTGATTACGAACCAGGAGTACGAGATCGTTGAGGAAGAGTCGAGCGAGTACGAGGAATCGGAATCCGAGACGGAGTCCACGGCGGTGAAGACAGGCGATGATACGCCGATCGCACCGTACATGAGCCTGATGATCCTGGCTCTGGGCGTACTGCTGCTGGGAGACTTCTACAGAAAGAAACGCGCAGAGGAGTAATAGACACATAATTCACACGAAAACGGAGTATGTTTTCGGACTGCACTGGGAGAGCCACTTTGTGGCTCTCCCTTTTTACATGGTGCAGGGGCGATGCTGCGTCGTGTTCTGTTATGTACAGAAGAAAAATCTTGCTGTTGCGGTTTACAGTCATTTCGCTTATAATCATTTTATACAGTGGCTTTGCAAAAACTATTACAAACAAAGCTGCATCATACCAAAGAGAAACGATAAACGCATTCGTTGAACGTACATACGGATAAAAATTCATGAGCCCCTGAGAATTCAGTTCACTTAGGAAAACTGCGGGTGGGGTTTATTGAATCAACGAGAGTCGGCGTTTCAAAAATGTTACGAGGTTTGTTTATGGAGGTGGTATGATGCAGGAAGAAACAAAAGCAGCAAAGTATACGGCAAAAGACAGCGTCTTTACGGATTTGTTTCAGAACAAAAAGTATTTGCTTCAGCTCTATCAGGCACTTCACCCGGAGGACAGGGATGCGAACGAGGATATTTTGTCAGACATCACAATCAATAATGTGCTGGTAGACGGGCAGTACAATGATCTCGGATTTATGGTGCGTGGGAAGCTGATGATTCTGACATAAGTGCAGTCTACGTTACTGGTCACAACCCGACCACGCACATGCTGCGTGGTCAGGGCTTATCCCGCACGAAGTGTGGGATGCCACCCGGCGAGGGTTGAAAACGTAGTGGAAACAGCATCCGGCCCCATCGCGTAGCGATTTCAATTGGCCGGATGCCGTTATAGGTCACACCTGTAGAGGCAAAAATAAGATAAATTTGGTAAAGGTGTGACCTATAATCAGTCAACATGGACGATGAATATTATTGTTCGGTCACTGTTGTATCTGGCACAGTCTCTGCAGGATTACCTGGATGAAAGGGGCGAAGACCTGTATGGCAGCCGTAAGGTAAATCTGCCGGAAACGGAATTATACGTGATTTATACCGGAGAACGGGTAAGCCGACCAGAAGAGGTATCTCTCACGGAGGAATTTTTTGAGAATAAGAAATCGGCAATTGAAGTAAAGGTGAAAATACTTTATGGCACCGTGAATCCGGATAAAACAGAAGGTGAGGACATCGTCGGGCAGTATGTGCTTTTTACGAAAGTGTATAACGAGCAGATCCGACAGCACAGAAGGACAGCAAAGGCAGTAGCAGAGACGATACGGATCTGCAAGGACCGCGACATTCTGAAGGAATACCTGGCGACCAGGGAAAAGGAGGTAATCACTATGATTATGAGCTTGTATGATCAGGACCGTATTATGAAGATTCATGTTGAAAGTGAGAAAAGGATAGCGGCAGAGAAGGCAGCCAGGGAAGAAAAAGAAGCTTCCATCAGAAGAATGCTTCGAGATGGGACAATCCCTGCAGAGAAAATTGCCTCTTATATGGGTGTTTCTGTGGAAGAAGTACGTGAAGTGGAAGCGGGGATGCTGCAGGAAGTGTAAGGCCTACCAACATTGCGGACTTTACCTTTTGAAATACTTTAATGCAAAATAAGTATATTTAGGGTCTGATCGGCGATATGGCTTGGGTCTGACTGGCGGTATGGCGGGGCAGACCCTGGGTATATAAATCATGCTAAGTTTTTGTAATGCTTTTAAGGGAGGATTTCTATTGTCTCAAAGCTGCAGGCTCTCGATCTTGCAGTGATGGTCTTTTTTCTTTTTGTCATAACCGATTCCAACCAGCAGAATTCGTCCGGCATGACGCTTTTTCTCTGCCATTTTACCCTGAAATTTAAGGATATAGTTCCGATTCTTAATTTGCTGGATCGCAGTTTCCGGCGTATCATCCACTTTCAATTCCAGGATAAATCCATCGTTCTCCTGATGTTCCGGATAAAAAATGAAATCGACATAGCCCTGTCCTGCTTTATTTTCACGCTCCACATAATAAGTATCCCGCGCAGCCAGATAGACCAGATTCACTATGGCAGTCAATTCAGTTTCATTGTTATAGTCCAACAATGGGGTTTCTGTATCGTGAGCAAACTGCAGAATCTCTTCCATTGTCTTTGTGTCTCGTTTCAGCGTGGCCTGCAGCATACGGTCTGACGCAACTGCCAGATTGTAAATATAGCCCAGGTCTTTTTTTCTCGAATTGTCCTGGCAAACTCATCCATTAATTCCCGGTTTGGAATATGAACCTTTCCGTCTTCGTAATTCAGAAATCCGTAGACTACCATCGCTGAAAGAATTTCATTGCGTGTGCCTAAATCCATTGCTGTAGCAGCATACTCTTCCACATCTGCCTTCACTGCTTCTCCGGAGACCATTAGAGCGACATCTTTTTTTATGTCGGCTCTGTCATTCATGATGTAGGTAGAAATTTCACTGTAAGAACCAGTTCTGGTCCAGTAGCTCCGAATACGGTTGCGCGTTAATGCCTCCACCACCGATCTTGGATTATACATTCGCTCAGACGATGGGGTATGGTATCCATCATACCATTCCTTTAAGTCCTGTCTTGTTATATTACAGTTTGGAGTTCTGGCTTTATATCGTAAATACAGGTCATCAACCTCTGCATCCGTAAATCCAAAATATTCGCTGTAAAGGTCATCGGTAGCCATTGTATATTCATGAAAATTATTAATCGTAGAACCGCTGGAGTATTTTGTTATCGGCAGAACACCGGTCATGTATGTCAGAGCTACGTATCCGGTATCCTTTGTCATAGCTGCAAGCCAGTTTACATAGCTTTTTCTGTCTGAATTTGTAATATATTCTTTATGAAAAATACAATCCCACTCATCAAATACAAGTATAAATTTCTGCTGTGTCTGCGCGTAAATCATGCGTAAATCCTGCGTTACGGTTCCTGTTTTCCGAAATTTTACATCATGAAATGCTTCGTGCAGGTCTTCCTGAAGAATACTTTTAACAGAAGTAATAAATTCTTCATAATTCGTGCTTTCGCTCGCTGCCTCAATAAAGCTGATATAGATCACATTGTATTGATTCATGTAGGCACGATAATCGATTTTTTTCTTCTCATCAAAAAAGTCTTCTGAATGATTTGAGCTGTGTTTTGCAATGTTCAGATTGCCAAAAATACTGCTGCTATCCATCCCTTTGCTAAAGAATGATCCTATCATCGCTGCCATAACTGATTTGCCAAAACGTCTCGGCCGGGTGATACAAATGTGGTTGTTTCCCTCTTCTACAAGAGGGATCAGCTTGCGCAGCATATTTGTTTTGTCTACAAAATACGTTTTTTTGTTTCGCTCTCATATAGAGAAAACAACAATGAGCTGTTCAAATAGTACCCCATTCTTTCACACCTCCGTCATTGTACACGTACCTCATCTGATCTGTGTTTATTATAGTCCACAACGCTGCATATTGCAACAATTAAAAAGAATGCGTGTATGGCAGAATTTTTATGCGGCTGCAGAGGCGTGAAGGGCATTTTCCTCTTTAAAAAGTGGTAAATACCTCACTCTGCGGCTGTACGTCAAATGTCATCGGTTTATTTGTCGTCGGATGCCGGAAGGTGAGTAATACTGCACAGAGAGCCAGTGACGGGGAAGGCTGTCTGTTATCCGCGCAACAGTTCGGATTGTATTTGCGATCGCCGATCAGCGGCAGTCCTGCGTGGGCCATCTGCACCCGGATCTGGTGGTGCCGTCCGGTCAACAGTTCGATCTCTACAAGTGCAAATCCGGTGCCGGCAGGTTTCGGCACGGAGTCCGCGGAAGAGGAATGCTCCTGGGAAAGAGTGGTATCACCGGATGGAATGCAGTTTGCGGCTTTGTATTTTAAAATTCGGTATCTCAGTTCGGCGCGTTTTGCGCCGTTTTCGTTTTCTTTGGTGACAAAGGACCGGTTATTGCGGCCATCTTTTTTCAGATAATCGATCAGGGTGTGCCAGGGAGCGGCTTCGGTGCCAGGCTTTGAATCACAGTCCGCGCACATTGTCAGGTCTGCCTGGGCTGTCACTTCGGCTACCGCATGGTAGATTTTTCGCATGCTGCCATCGGTGATCTGACGGCTCAGTCCGGCAGCGGCAGACTTTGTTTTCACAAAAACGAGGATACCTTCTACGGGCTGGTCGAGGCGATGGACGACATGGATGTCGCTTCCGAGATGATTTCTTAACAGGCTGACCATATCCTTTTCCCGTACCGAGGCGCTCTGCACCGGAATACCGGCTGGCTTGTGGCAGACGAGAAGCGCTTTATCTTCGTATAAAATCATGTTGTCCTCCTGGAGATTCGTCCATTGCGCAGCGATTTTAATTGGTCGGATGCCGTTATGGGTCAGAGCTTATTTGTTATCATTTCGGCATTGGTACAGTATTGCAGTACCGTCTCGGCTGTGATTTTCCTTTCTTTATATAAATGAAGCAGGCTGTTGTCCATGGAGATCATGTTTTCTTTGGCGGAAGTGTAGATGATGCCCCCGATCTGATGGATTTTGTTTTCACGGATCAGGTTGCTGATCGCGGGGGTCATGATCATGATCTCAAAGGCCGGGATCAGGCTGCCGTCAATGGCCGGTACGAGCTGCTGGGAGATGACGGCGCGCAGTACCATGGAAAGCTGGATGGAGATCTGGCGCTGCTGGGACGGTTCGAAGACGTCGATGATGCGGCTGATGGTGTTGGCCGCGCCGATGGTGTGCAGGCTGGAGAGGACGAGGTGGCCGGTCTCTGCCGCAGTCATGGCAGTCTGGATGGTTTCGAAGTCGCGCATTTCGCCGAGCAGGATGACATCCGGACTCTGGCGCAGGGAGGCACGCAGTGCTTTCAGGTAATCCTCGGAATCGGTCGAGATCTCGCGCTGGCTGACGATGCTTTCTTTGTGCCGATGCAGGAACTCGATCGGGTCCTCCAGTGTAATGATATGGCCTGCACGGGTGGAGTTGATGCGGTCAACGAGGCAGGCGAGGGTAGTGGATTTGCCGCTTCCGGCCGGACCGGTGACCAGAACCAGTCCTTTCGTCGCGGAGGCGAGCGAAAGGACAACCGGCGGAATATTGAGATCCTCCGGCTTTGGAAGGTCAAACGAGATGACCCGGATGACGGCGGCGAGGGAGCCGCGCTGCTTGTAGGTGCTGACGCGGAAGCGGGAAAGGCCGGGCACGGCGAAGGAAAAGTCGTCGTCGCCGCTTTTGAGAAAGTGCTCGATCGGGCGGTTGCCGGCCATTTGATAGATCTTGCGGATCAGCTCTTCGGTATCAGCGGGCATCAGCCGGTCGCCGCTGCGGTGCAGGGTGCCGTTTACCTTATAGGAGGCGGGAAGGCCGGCGACGAAGAAGACGTCGGATGCTTCCGCTTCCACTGCTGTTTTTAAAAAGGATGTAATATCGATATTCATGAAATATCCTCCTCGCTGCTGCGGTAAAGGTTCTGACTTGTGTCGCGGCTCCAGTCCTGTGTGGAGATGACCTTCCAGCAGGTGATCTGATAAAGGGTGTCGGATGGCTCTTCCGGCCAGCGGACGGAGAGTGTGACGTGCAGGTGCTGATCGTCGGTCATCGTGACATCGTAAGAGAGTAATCCGGATGCAGAGCTGTCAGCGCTGCTGCCGCTGCCGTTTGAGAAAGCTGCTGTGGTGTCGGTATCGGCAATTTCGGATTCAGCTGCGGTCCATGTGAGCTCTGCTCCGGGGACTGTGATTTCTGCACAGGCGGCCAGGTAAGCTTCTTCCGGGTTTGCCGCGTCTGCGGTTTCCTTTAGCACGGCTGCGAGCTGTGTGTCGATCTCGGCCAGTATTTCGTTTGCCGAAGTGACGGCTTCGTAATACACGGTAGTGCGGTCTGCCGCCTTCTGGCTCAGATTTTCATCTGCGGTCGCTCCGGAAAGTGAGAGCAGAGAGAAGGTAATCAGGCAAAGAGAAAGAAAAATCAGCAGCATCAGGGAGATCCCGGCGGTTCGTTTCATGAGAGCGCCTCCTCTCTCGTCAGCGGCAGATGAAAGGCTGCGGACAGCTCATAGAGTGTGTCGCCGGCCCGGTCAATGACAGTGATCCGGGCAGTCTGATTGTGATCTTCTGTGGTAAGCTCCAGGTTCAGCGTGTAAAAGGCATCATCGGCGTCACATGCCTGAAAGTCGCTGTCCCAGGTGATTTCGTAGATAGCCTTTCGGACGCTGTCTTCTTCGGTTCCTTCATCGCCAGGATTGGATTTCTCCGTGGTTTCTCCGGATTCTTCCCTGCTTTCTCCGGAAGTCCTATCTCCTGCATTCACAGCTTCAGAGGAAGATTCCTCCGATATCAGAATCGCCTCCGGAAAATATTCCTCTATGCTCTCTCCGGCTTCCAGAACCTCTGCGATGGAGGCTGCCGTGGACTGCGCGTGCGCGAGGGCGTCTGCATCCCGGGTGGTGCTGTGAGCTGCCACGAACACACGCAGACAGACGGTTCCGATGATCAGAAAGAAAAACAGTACGATCAGAAATTCTATAAAAAACAGGCGCGATTTGTCAGAAGCTTGTTTTTTCACGGTGCGCGGGCGCCTCCTTTCTATAAATAAAGCTTTTTCAGCCTCCGCAGGCGGAAATGGCAGCTCATTCATTTTCTATACTGACTGGATGGATCAGCAGGGACATTTCCTCCCCTTCGGTGCTGATGACGGTCACACGCAGCAGAGTTTTCTCCTGCTCGATTATAAAATCGGACAGTTCTACTATGGCGGTGCCCATTGCGGCGGTCGGAGTGGTTTCCTCCCGCACGTACAGCTCACAGAGTGAGCCGTCGCAGAAGTAGATATAGGTAACGGTAGCCGCCGATGCGTTCGATGCGGAGTGGAGCACGAGTGCCGGAAGGTCTTCTACAGAGGAAAAAGAAATCTGCCCGTCGGAATCATATTGACGAATCTTTTCGGCAACGTAGGCAATTGCGGTGCGGGAGGTGTAGTTTTCTTCCAGGCTGGCGACACTGTTCTGATAGACGACCGCTCCGGTACTGGCCAGCAGGAGTGCAAACAGCGCAAATGCAAGCAACAGCAGGAATGTAAAGAAGGTATTTGTACTGTGCTGTTTCTGGCGCATATACATGACTCGTAATTCTCCTTTCAGCGCCGCCAATCGCGAAGCGATTTTTGTTGCGGCGCGACATGCCGCCGAGCGTTCGCGAGGGGGCGTTTCTATTGGCGCCGCCAATCGCGAAGCGATTTTTGTTGCGGCGCGACATGCCGCCGAGCGTTCGCGAGGGGGCGTTTCTATTGGCGCCGCCAATCGCGAAGCGATTTTTGTTGCGGCGCGACTTGCCGCCGGGCGTTCGCGAGGGGCGTTTTTGTGCGCAGGGCGGAAAAAGGTATTTTCCGGCTGTCAGGTCAGCGGAATGACTGTGATCGTGGGCATCAGGTTAGAGCCCAGTATTTCATAATCTACCACGTATTTTTTGGTATCCCAGGTAATCCCGTAATGCTCACAGAGGTAGTCCAGGCTTTCCGGATAACTGCCTTCTGTCGCGTAGCACTGGACCGCGCTGCGTGTCAGGGCGGTCTGCAGGCTACGGGCCTGTTCGGTGTCAGCGGTATGGCTGATCTCGCGTGTGCCATACAGGAGAAGAGCCGCAGAGCCTGCAAAGACGGCAGCTCCGGTCAGGAGCTGACGCGCCAGAGAGTGTGATTTTTTTTCTTTCGCGAAACGATTCACGGGTATGCCTCCTTAACCAAGGCCTGACATGACGCCAAGCAAGGGCAGCATGACAGATACCAGGATCAGTCCGGTCAGGATGGAGAGGACGGCTGTGATGGCCGGCTCAATCGCGCTGACAGCAGACTGTATGCGTGCGTCTGCCTCATCCTGGCAGCGCAGAGAGATTTCTTCGAGTGCGGTCTCTGCGGCGCCGGTGCGGAAACCGATGGAGGCCATGCGTGCGTTCAGACCGGAAAAAATGCCGGAGTCGCGCAGGGCTTCCCCGAAATCCATGCCTTCGTCCATCTGTTGAGAGGCTTTCTGCAGTTTTTCCTTAGCGGCGGGATCATCGATCAGATCGACCGCCAGCGTGAATCCCTCTCCCATATCAAGGCCGCTGTGAAACGCGAGAGAAAGCGTATGAGAAAAGCGGGAGCAGGTCAGCAACTCGCTGACCGTGCGCACCAGCGGAAGATGATTCAGGATTCCCATAAGGGATACGCGCAGGGAGACGTTTTTCAGAGAGGCCAGTACGAGCAGGACGAGGGCAACGAACAGTACCAGCACGACTGCGGAGATGTACTGCATGGCATTGCCGAGGCGAAAAGCGACGGAGGTGACGCCGGATATCTCCATGCCGAGCTGTTCGAAGACTTCTTTGAAGACCGGCATGACCTGAGACATCAGGACGGCCAGGACTGCAAACAGCATAGCCAGCAGGATGAGCGGCCATGTGAGTGCGTCGCGGATGCTGCCAGACAGTGCCTGCTGACGCTCATAGTAGGTTGAGAGGGACCGCATGACCTCCTCCAGCTCGCCGGAGCGATCTCCGATCTCCGTCATTTTGACAAAATAGTCCGGAAAACAGCCGGTACCCCGCATGGCTTCCGCCAGATCGCCGGTTTCTTCCAGAGCGTTGTAAACCTCGGTCAGAATCTCCTGTCCATCTCCGGCAGGCGAATCTTCCTTTAATATAAAAATGCCCTCCAGAACAGAAATGCCGGAATGAAGAATCATCGCGAGCTGCCCGGACAGAAAGGCCAGCTCTTCGTTATTTAAAACCTGTCGCATCGGATGCCTCCTTATATGCCTTATGTATAGGAAACGACATTAGCTGTTTTTACCGCACATAAAGTACCGTGTAGTTTTCACCGTCCCCTATGTATTCTTTGATGGAATCAGAGTCACTGCCGGATGCGGAGAGGGTCGGATCCAGGAGGGTCCAGTCTTCTCCGCTGAACTGGATGGCGTTCTCCACCCATCCTTTTGATTCGATGTAGACGTCCACCCATGCGTGCAGGTAATCTCCGCTGTAGCCAATCGCGAGCTTTGCGGGAATGGACAGGGAGCGCAGCATGGCGACGGTCAGAGCCGCATAGTCGAAACAAATGCCGGTGCCGGTCGCGAGCGTCTCATCAATATCCGGAAGATAGCCGGTCTCTACGGTCGCAGCTTTCTCATCGTCATACACAATATGGCTGATCACATAGTCGTAGACCGCGTTGAGTGCGTCAACATCGGTCGCAGCGTCCGCGGAGAGCTCGGCGGCCAGCCGGATGGCTGCGGAATCTTCTGTGAAATCAACGTATTGATTCGGGTAGAGGAACGGAAGAAATTCGCTGTCCAGCTCCACTGTCTGTACGTCGCTGAAAAGGGTGGTATATTCGTCATCGACAATGTTTTCAAAGCCAAGGATGACGTAGGAGCCATCTCCCGCTGTCAGAGGAAAGGTGACGACCTTATCAGCGGTCTCTATAAAGTATTTATAAGTAACCCCGTCCGGTCCGGAAATCTGAATGTTGACTTTCACACCCTCCTCCTTCAATATACAGGTGAAATATCCCTGGCCGGAGTGGGAAAAATCGACGTCAATCAGGTCATGGCTTATGCTCGCCACCGTGAATTCCGGCTCCAGTACAGTGGTCTTGCCCGGCTCGTACTGGAGCGAAGCGGACGCGCTATGCGTGTCTGTCTGGCTGCCAGAGGTATCTGACTGGCAGCCGGTGCAGAGCAGGCAGATCAGCAGCGTAAGCATTCGGAAAAAGAGAGAAAGGACGGAACAGCCCCGCCTGCCAGAGCCAGCCGTTGAAAAAAGTGAGTGGGCATGACCGCCGTGGCTGCTTTGCTTCATTATTATAAAGGTCTCCTTCCGCATAAATCGATGTTTCGTTTCGACGCCATTCCTGACGTGTTTTCCTGATAACAAACAGTATAGCAGATCAAGAAAAAAAGAAAAGAAAAAATTGAAAAAAATTCCAGAAAAAGGACTTGACAAATGGAAAATTGAGGAGTAGTGTAGAGACATAGAAAAGGCTTTTGAAACAGAAGTTTTTTTCTAAATAATGTGATTTAAAGGCAAACCCGCCGAAAGACGGGGACGCAAAGCCAAGGGTCTAAGGTCGAAAGATTATGACAACCGGTTGCCGCATTTCAGATGACATTTGGAAGAATAGATGTCATCAGTTGGTGAACACAGAAGTAGAGACATCATACGTTGAGACATCATGGTACATCAATCATACGAAATGTTTCCTTGGCGACCGCTGATTATTTTAGTAATCAAGTGGTTTTTTTATTACTATCGGGGGTTAAAAAGTTTTAAGGAGCTTTAGTTAGGAGGGATCGTATGAAAGGCGAACAGGTAAGGAATTTATTCAAACAGACATCAGTAAAAGTGACGGGTGCGGTTTTAGCTGCGGCGATTGCGGTGGGAAGCATCTGGGCTGTGAATTATCAGTCAACGAATGTGCCGGAGCTGGTAAGCTTTGTAGATACAGAGGAAGTTGTGAATGTCTCAGAGGAAGAAGTACCGCTTTCCAATAAGCAGGTGACTACCTCAACAAAGACTACAAAGTCGACCAAGAAGGTAAAGCTGGACACAGCTGCGACAAGCACCTATTCTGTAAAGGGCAAGACTACGACATCGACGTCTACCAAGACAGCGACGACAGCGTCTACCAAGACGACGACGAAGACAACCGTGAAGACGACGGTAACAAATAAATACACCGAAGGCTCTAAGGTCTGCAAGCAGGTGACAACGGAGAAGACGACCATTAAGAAAACCGTTGTGACGACCTCAGCGTCCACCACCAGTGCGACTACGGCTTCCTCTTCAACGGATACGGCGTCCACGACATCGACGACCACGGCGAAGACCATTGAAGCGCTGGCACCGAAGGTAGACAGCAATGTTGTAACCGCATGGAACACCCTGGGCTTCAGCTTTGTATTGGATTCCAGCGTTTCCTATTCCGGTTATTTCAATGCAAAGACACAGTCGATTACCCTGAAGAGCGCGGACAATACCGTATACCATGAGCTTGGTCACTTTGTAGCATTCGTAGCGGGCGGTGTGGATACTTCTTCCTCCTTCGAATCGGTTTACAACAGTGAGAAGGATCTGTACACTGCATACAATAAGTCTTATGTGACACAGGACAGTTCAGAGTATTTTGCGGAATCCTTCAAGGAGTACACGCTGGATCCGGCGACCCTGAAGGCAGCAAGACCGCAGACCTATGCGGCGATCGAGGCAGCGGTGGCGAAGCTGACGACCGCACAGATTACAAAGATCAAGACGGTGTACGCTTCTGTGTGGAGCTGATGGAAGTAAAAAAGACGATAAGATAAGGATGATAAGATAAGAAAAACGGAGCGCCTGGCGCTCCGTTTTTCTTAAGCAGAAGGTGTGCCGGATGGCACACCTTTTTTGGTTACACAGGGAAGTTTCTGGTTACTGGTCACAACCCGACCACGCACTTGCTGCGTGGTCAGGGCTTATCCCGCACGAAGTGTGGGATGCCACCCGGCGAGGGTTGAAAACGTAGTGGAAACAGCATCCGGCCCCATCGCGCAGCGATTTCAATTGGCCGGATGCCGTTATAGGTCACACCTGTAGAGGTAAAAATAAGGTTAATTTGGTCGGGGTGTGACCTGTAACAGTTTCTGTCTTTTCGCGTATGATTCATCCGCTTTTGGGAAATGTAAGATTTCCTGATTCCGCTATTTCCGATCACTCCGATTGGTCGGAAACATTGCCTGCCGTATCATCGCTCAGAGCTCTGCCGGCCTCTATCGGATCGTTACCATCCAAAGCGTTCTCTGTCTCCAGGACACTGTCAGCATCCGCAGGTTCTTTTGGCCCCATCGTTTCGTCTACATCCCAGGCATCCGGATCTTTTTCTTTGTCTTCCTTCGGGATATATTTATTGAAGATCTTAGACAAAAAGTAGGTATTGCAGTAGGATATGGTTGCAAAGCCTACAAGAAACCAGAACAGAATCGCCCAGTTCAGTGTCGTACCGTTGAAGAAGGTCACTATGATAGCGGCGGCTACGATCAGGATCATGAGGACTGTCCGTGGAAAATCCGCAATTGCCATGATGAAGGAGTTTTTGAACGTGTTCTTTACGGTGTTTTCAAACCGGGAAAGGATCGCGAACTGGTAAAGGAAAATCATCAGACAGGCAATGCAGATGATGATGATAATCACGGTCATCACGGTGGCAAAGGTTCCTTCCATGTTGTGGAGGATGAACAGATCTCCGGCCAGGATTGCCACTACGAAGAGTGTGATCAGCCACATGCCAGTTGCCTGTTTAAAATTCAGCTTAAAGGACTTAAAGAAGCTTCGGGCAATATAGCCTTCCTCACCGTCGTGTATTTTCAGTGTCACGTAGTTCAGTCCGGTCAGGGCAGCTCCGATGGTAAAGATCGGAATGCAGCAGAGCAGGAACAGGAGATTCAGGATCATCAGGTCTGCCAGCCGGCTAAGGCCGCGCATGAGGGGACTGTCCATGTTAAATATACCACTCATTTGTATCACTCTCTCTTTTCTGTTATAATTTTTTCAATGTACTTACATAAGCTTTTCCGGTAATCCGCGGAATCCGCCCCGCACCTGGCAGATTTGGAATCTGTCCTGCGGATTCTGGTTCAGGTTACACGCTGGATGAGTCCACCTGGTGCCTGCTCTTACAGGTGAACTCTGGGAAACGTTTTCCTGCCGCTCGTTCAGAGCCGGGGAGTATCGCCGGTTTGGCTGGCATTATTATTTGCCATATGAAAGACAGTATAGTCGATTTGCCAGAAAAGCGCAAGTGGCATTTTATTATTATTTACCATGGCGTATCGGGGTTCAACAATCCGCCAAAATCAAGGGTTTTCCGGAGTTTGTTTTTTGTCCTGTTTTATGGTCTTTTATGAAAATTGGAGTAAAAAATGGTGTAAAAATTGGTGTAAAAATGGTGTAAGCTGCGGAATTCCGGTTGAATAGAAGGGAAGATCGTGGTAAGCTATAGTCCGGTCTTAAACACTTTTGGAATAAAAAAAGAGCAGAATTCCTTGATTTTT